>JAUVTI010000003.1 GCA_030601605.1 Gemmatimonadales bacterium | reverse complement strand
GCGGCCGCGGAGCCGCCCCCCGTCTCGGCCGCCGGGTCGCCGCTTCCGAGGGCCGCCATCACCTCCTCCAGCGCCACCGTTCGGTCGAGCAGCGTCCACTGCAGCAGCAGTGTTTCCACGTGCAACCGCGCGTGCGGGCTGCGGCGGATCGCACCCTCGGCGTCGCGCAGCAGTTTGAGCACGCGCAGGACGTCTCCCTCACTGTACTCGTCGGCGCGGCGCTCGATGGCCTGCCGCAGCGCTTCGGTGAGCCCCTCGGGCTCACCACCCAGGATGCGCACCAGGAGCGCCCGCCACGCCTCTCCCGCACCGCCCACGAACTCCACGAGGTCGGCGCCACCCTCCACCAGGCGCCCCACGAACGGGAACACGTCCTGCGTGCGCCGCTCGGCTACCATGTCCAACAGCTCGGCGTAGAGCTCGTCGTCGATGAGCCCCAAGGCGTCCCGCACACGGGCCGCGGTCACCGCACCCTCTCCGAACGCCAGCGCCTGGTCCAGCATCGATAGCGCGTCGCGCATGCCGCCGTGCGCCACACGGGCGATGATCAGGAGCGCGTCGTTCTCGACCTCCACTCCCTCCTGCTCCGCCACGTACTGCAGCCGCTCGATGATCGCGCGCGGCCCCAGTCGCCGGAAGTCGAACCGCTGCAGCCGGCTCAGGACCGGCGCGGCCGTATTGGCGATCTTCTGCGGCTCGGTGGTGGCGAACACGAATACCACGCCGGGCGGCGGCTCCTCCAGGATCTTGAGGAGCGCGTTCCACGCCTCCCGCGTGAGCATGTGCGCCTCGTCGATGATGTAGACCTTGAACCGGTCCGGCGCGCTTGCGGCATACATCGCCCGCTCGCGCAGGTCACGGGCATCGTCCACGCCGCGGTTGCTCGCAGCATCGATCTCGACTACGTCCAGGTTGGCGGACCCGGACCAGATGCGTCGGCAGGACTCGCACTTGCCGCACGGCTCGCCCGCGTCCGGCCCGTCACGGTCTCTTGCGGCGCAGTTGAGGGCCATCGCCAGGATTCGCGCCGCGCTGGTCTTGCCGACTCCGCGCGGGCCGGTCAGCAGATAGGCGTGCGCAACCCTGTTCTTGGCGACCGCGCCAGTGAGCCCCGCAGCCACGTGGGCTTGCGCGACGAGATCCGAAAATCGGGTGGGTCGGTACTTCCGGGCGAGTGCGGTATGAACCATAACGGATGAATGAGTGCCCCAGGCACCCCGAGGCGACACGCGACATCGCTTAGCGCTGCTACCTTCACGGTCCTGACGCGGTTCGCGCGTGCGCGCCCCTCGGACCTGGGGCTCTTTAAGTTAGCCACCCCCACCTCCCAACACCACCGGGGAAGGGGGAAGGGTACGCCACTCTGTACCCTTCCCCCTTCCCCGTTCCCGTATCCCGCCCTAGCGATGCCCTCCCCATCTCTCCCAGGTGGACGGTATGACGAGCACCAGCAGCGTGTAGAACTCGAGCCGCCCCAGCAGCATCAGCACCGCCAACACGACGTGCTCGGGAGACCCCATGTGTCCGTAGTTCCCGGCAGGACCGACGGCTCCGAGACCCGGGCCGATGCTCGACAGTGCGGCGAGCGTGGCGCTCAGGGACGTGATGAGGTCGTTGCCCATGGCGGCGATGATCAGCGTGCCGATCCAGTGCGTGAGCACGTAAAGGGCGAGGAAAGCGAGAACGTTCTGCAGCACCTCGGGACGGATCGCCCGGCGCCCGATCTTGGTGACTACCACCGCGCTCGGATGCCGGATCTTGCGGATCTCGCCGATCACGTGCTTCAGAACGACGCTGGCTCGCACCACCTTGAACCCGCCGCCGGTGGAGCCGCCCATCGCGCCCACGAACATGAGCCCCAGCAGAATCACGAGGCAGACAGCCGGCCACAGGGCGAAGTTCGCCGTGGCGAAGCCCGTCGTAGTGAGGATGGCGGTAACGTTGAAGGCGGCGCGCCGCACGGCGATCTCACCCCACCCGCCGGTGGCGAGCCCCAGCGCGACGAACACCGTGATCGCAGCGGCCAACCCGAGCGCGACGTACCAGCGCCACTCGAAGTCCTTCCAGTAGATCAGCCACTTCCCGGAGAGGAAGCGGTAGTGCAGCGTGAAGTTCGTGCCGGCGACCAGCATGAACAGCACGGTCACCCACTGAATGGATCCGGAGAACGCGCCCATCGACGCCGTTCGGGTCGAGAACCCGCCGGTGGCGAGGCAGCTCATGGCGTGGTTCACCGCATCGAACAGCGGCATGCCGAGCAGCAGGTAGATCACCGCCAGTGCCGCCGTGAACAGGGCGTAGACGCCCCACAGCAGGCGGGCCGTCTGCGCGATGCGCGGAGTCAGTCGATCGGAGGGGATGCCGGGCGCCTCGGCGCGGAACAGCTGCGCGCCGCCCATTCCGAGCAGCGGCAGGATCGCGACACCCAGCACGATGATCCCCATGCCGCCGATCCAGTGCGTAGTGGAGCGCCACAGGAGGATGCTCCTGGGCAGATCCTCGATGACGGGGAACACTGTCGCACCCGTCGTCGTGAAGCCCGATACGGACTCGAAGAACGCCGCAGCCACGGTGGGAGCGACTCCGGTCGTGATGAACGGGATGCTCCCCACGATCACAACACCGATCCACCCCAGCCCAACCACCGCGATCCCCTCGCGCGGATTGATGCTGTACCGCCTCGGCGTGAGCCACCAGACCGCGCCGCCGAACGCGCCAGTCCCAACGAAAGCGACGAGCCACGGGACGGCGAGACCCTCCGTGATCCCGAACGCGACGGCGGGCGCCACCGCCGCCGCGATCCACACCAGCAGCGCGCCGACGAGGTGAAGGACTTCGCGCAGGTTCACGAAGGGAACATGGCGGTGACGTCCGCAATTGCGTCGGACAGCGCGAACACGATCGCGCTGTCGCCGGCCTCGAACACGTCGTTGCCGCGCGGAACCGTCACCTCGGTGCCGCGCACGATGGCCGCAACGATGGCTCCCTTGGGAAAGTCGATTTCCGCGAGTCGCTTGCCCACGACGGGCGAGTTCGCGGAGACCTCGAATGCAATCGCCTCGGCGTCGCTCCCCTTGAACGTGGCCACGCGGGTCACGCTGCCGCGGCGCACGTAGCGCAGGATCGCGTTTGCGGCCGAGAGCCGCGGGCTCACGGCGGCGTCGATGCCGATACGGCGCGCCAGGGGCACGTAGTCCTTCTTGTTCACAAGCGTGATGACACGCTTGACGCCGGCTTGCTTGGCCACCAGCGAAGAGAGGATGTTGGTCTCGTCCATGTCGCTGAGGGCCACGAATCCGTCCGCACCGCCCACGCCCTCGAGCTCCAGCAGCTCGACGTCGGTCGCGTCGCCGTGCAGCACCAGGATGCGGTCCAGCCTCTCGGCCAGTTGCCGCGCCCGGACGCGGTCGGCCACCAACATGGTGACGTGCACGTGGTGCTGCTCCAGCAGCTGGGCCAGGTAGAATGCCTCGGTGCTCCCGCCCGTGATCATCACGCGCTTGACCGATGAGCTCTCGTACCCCAGGAGCGCCAGCGCGCGCGGGATCTCGGCCGCGGTAGCGGCCACGTAGAGGTGGTCACCCACTTCGATCACGGTGTCGCCGGTCGGGACGATCGTCTCTTCGTTCCGCTCGAGCGCAACCAGAAGCAGCGGGCGATCTCCCTCTTCCACCGCCAGGTCCGCCAGACAGCGCCCCGCTATCGGAGCCCCCTCCTCCACGTCGAACCCCAGCAACTGAAGGGCGCCGCCCGCGAACACCGCGATATCGGTCGCGGCCGTCGAGCGGAGCAGCCGCACCGTCTCGAGGGCCAGCTCGCGCTCCGGATTGATGAGCACGTCAACGCCGAACAAGTCCGGCTTGAGATTGCGTGCGTCGCGATAGAAGTCGGGGTTCGAGACGCGCGCGACCTTGGTCATGTTGGGCGTCCCACGGGCGCTCATGCAGGAAACGAGGTTCACTTCGTCGATGTTCGTGACCGCGATGAGCAATCCGGCCTTGCGGATGCCGGCCTGCTCCAGCACGGCCTGGCTGGTGCCGCTCCCCTCCACAACGGCGACGTCGATGTGGTTGGCCACGTACTCCAGCCGCTGGGGCTCGACGTCCACCACCACTACATCGTGCTGCTGGTTGGAGAGGCGCTCGGCGACGTGGTAGCCAACTTCGCCGGCGCCTACGACGACGATATGCATGGCAGCCTTTCTACCGCTGATCGACGCCACAATAAGGCATCGGGCGGCGCTTTCGGCAACACTCTCAGGAGTTCAGGACCCGAGCTATGGTCTCGGCGGCCCGGATCATGTCGTCGCGGGACACATCGAGGTGGGCGACGGCCCGCAGGCGGGTCGGACCGAAGGGAAGCAGCAGAACGCCCGCATCGGCGAGCCGGGCCAGGGCCGCCTCCGCGGTGGCGCCGACGAGGTCGAGCATCACGATGTTGGTGTCGGGCTCGAGCGGCCGCACGACCTCGTGACCTTCGAGCCGTTCGGCGAGCAGCCGCGCGTTGGCGTGGTCCTCCTCGAGACGCGACAGGTTGTGCTCCAGCGCGTAGAGACCGGCCGCCGCGAGGATGCCCGACTGGCGCATGCCGCCGCCGAGCCGGCAGCGTATGGTCACTGCGCGCTCCATGAGATCCGCCGGGCCCGCCAGACAGCTCCCGACCGGGCAGCCAAGCCCCTTGGAGAGGCACACCATCACCGTCGTAGCGCCCTCAGCGAGGCGCGCCGGCGACACGCCCTGAGCCACGGCCGCATTCCACAGCCGCGCGCCGTCGAGGTGGAGCGGCACCCCGCGATCAGCGACCAGAGCGGTCAGCTCATCCCATACGTCCACCGGCGTCACCCTGCCGCCGGCGGCGTTGTGCGTGTTCTCCGCGGCGACCGCACAGATGCGCGGCTCGTGCGCCGACACCGGACGCCAGGCCTGCGCCACCAGTTCGGCCGTGAGCACCCCGTCGGGCGCCGTCACGGGGCGCACCTGCGCCCCCGAGAGCCCGGCTATCGCCGCCGACTCGTAGTTCAGGAGATGCGCGCCGGCTTCCAGGATCAACTCCGTCCCCCGCTCGACGTGCAGCCACACGCCGGTCTGGTTGGCCTGGATGCCCGACGGGAAGAAGAGCGCGGCCTCCTTGCCGAGCAGCTCCGCGACGCGCTGCTCCAGACGCCGCGTCGTGGGGTCACCGTCCAGCACGTCGTCACCGACCTCGGCCTCGGCCATCGCGCGTCGCATTGGCGCCGACGGCCGGGTGACCGTGTCACTCCTGAGATCGATCACTCGGTCGGACATTCTCTCCGCTTTCTCGCGTGGGCCGCCGCGCTCACTCCAGAATAGCCTTCTGCTCCCGCTGGCGGCGGCGCAGATCATAGGTCTCGGCGACCTCGCCCCCCACCAGGAAGATGCAGGCCATGAAGTAGATCCACACGACGAACAGGAGCACGGCGATCGCGTTCGCGTTGGAGACGAGGCGGTCCACCGTGGCAACGCGCGTCAGGTACAGCGTGAAGAACTTCTTCGCGATCTCGAACCCCAACGATGCGACGGCGGCGGCCACCACCGCGGTGTCCCACCGCATCGTCCGCGTCGGCGCGATCGTGTAGATGATGAAGAACAGGGAGAGCCCCACAAGGTAGATCGAGATGCCGACGACGAAGCGTCCCACGAACGGAAAGTTGGCCACGATCACCGTGAGGAGCGCGTTCGCAACGAGCAGCACGAGCGTCACGATCAAGAGGAAGAGGTCCACACCCTTCCCCACCAAGTAGGAGCGCGACTCGTAGGTGTCGAAGATCTCGTTCAGGGAGGAGCGGATTGCGCTGAAGAACCGGGTGGCAAACCAGAGGAAGAGCGGGATACCGTAGATGGTCAGCTCTGCACGGCTGTTCATCACCCCGGTGATGATGTCCTCAGCCCCCGCCAGTGGCCCGCCCCCTTCTTCGGTTCCGCCCGGCAGGATCTGCCCCAGCAGGGCCAGAACGTCCGTCATCGCGTCCTGGCCGCTCACGAAGTAGCCGAGCGCCGCGAGGAGCAGGACGACGAACGGGAGGGACGCCAGGAGCGCGTCGAAGGTCAGCGCGCTCCCGAGAAAGAGGATCTGGTCTTCGTAGGCGCCGATGAAGACCCGGCGCACGAACCCGAGGGGGGAGGATGCCCACCCCCGTCGCGGCAGGGCACTCATGCCTCGGCCCGCGCTGCTACGCTAGGCCTCGGATTCGTCCGGAGTCTTGCGGCGCGAAGCGCGGGAATCCGAGAGTCGCCGCTCCAGTTCGTCGCGGGCGGAGGTCACGGCGGCCTTGCCGGCGTCCACGGCGCTGTGCGCGTCCTCCCGCTTGTCCTTGATCGTGCGCCGGGCGGTCTCGAAACCCTCCTCGAGACGCTCCTTGGCCCGCTCGTAGCCTTCCTCGACCCGCTCCTGCAACTCCTCGGCGCGGCCGTACGCGTCATTCCTGAGTTGCCTGCTGCGACTCCGGATGACCTCCCTGGTCTCCTCACCGCTCTGCGGAGCAAACAGCAGCGCGGCACCGGCCCCTATCAGCAGCCCCAGCAGGAAGCCGCCGAACCCGCCGTTCGACTTCTCGACGATGATCACCGCACCGTCGTCTCGCACCTGTGGCATAACTCCTCCATCGCCTCACATGCCGAGACACGCCCCGGGACCTCGCCCGACGCACACTCGGCATCGCTGGTACTCGTATCCGGTTATCTGCATTGAAATTACCACCCCGCGAGAGGCCCGTCAAAACGCAATCTCGAGCCCGTCGTATGCCGGTGATACCCCGTCAGGCAGCCGGGATTCCAGCTGCGCGTGGGAGAACCTGTGGGTCAGGTGCGTGAGATAGGCGCGCCGCGCCCCGACCGCGGCGGCCAGATCCACGGCCTCATCGATGGAGAGATGCGTCGGGTGGGGACGGTCGAACAGCGCGTTCACCACCAGCGCCTCCACCCCGTCCAGCCGGTCCAGCGTGGCCTGCGGCACCCGCTTCACGTCGGTCAGATACGCCACGGGTCCGAAGCGGTAACCGAACACCCGTGTGCCGCCGTGATCGCACTCCAGTGGAAGTACCGCGATCCCGGCGACCTCGAACTCCTCGTACGGTTCCACGGCGGTGGCAACGAGCTGCGGCTTGCTGGTCCCCGGCGGCGGCGCAACACCGTCATCGAAGATGTAGTCGAAGCGCGCCTCGAGTCGGGCAATCGTCTCGGCGGGGCCGTAAACGGGCAGCTTGCCCTGCTCGAGCCTGACCGAGATGGCCCGCAGGTCATCGATGCCGTGGATGTGATCAGCGTGCTCGTGGGTGTAGAGCACCGCGTCCACCGACCCCACTCCCTCGCGCACCAGCTGCAGCCTGAGCTCGGGGGGAGTGTCGATCAGGATGCGGGACCCACCCACCTCCACGACGGCACAGGTGCGCGTGCGGCGGTCGCGGGGGTCGTCGGAGGAGCACACGGCACAGTCACAGCCGATCACGGGCACGCCAAACGACGTCCCCGAGCCGAGGATGACGAGGCGGTCGCTCAAATCGCCACGACCTTGAGGAGGTTGGTGGTGCCGGGCTCGTCGAACGGCACGCCGGCCGTCACGACTATCCGGTCGCCCTCCACCACCACACCGCGCGCCTTCAGGCGCTCGCGCGCGCTGCCCAGCATCGCCTCGAACGTCGGGAAGTGCTCGGTCAGCGCCGGCCGCACTCCCCACACCAGCGAGAGCCAACGACAGGTGGCCTCGTCGGCGGAGATGCCCGTAATCGGCGTCACCGGCCGGTGCGCGGCGATCTTGCGCGCCGTGAAGCCGCTCGACGTGAGGCACACGATCAGCGGCGCGTCGATCATCTCAGCGGCGATACCGGTGGCGAACGCGATCGCGTCGGCCGTTGAGTGGGGTCGCACCAGGGAGGCGGGCGCGTCGCTGCGCCGCCGCCGCGGCGCGCCCGACCCCACCGTGGAGCGTTCGATCTCCTCGATGATGCTCGCCATGGCGCGCACCGCCTCCACCGGGTACTCGCCGATGGCCGTCTCGGCGGAGAGCATGACCGCGTCGGTGCCGTCGAGGATGGCGTTGGCCACATCGGACGCCTCGGCGCGAGTGGGCCGCGGGCTCTGCACCATGGACTCCAGCATCTGGGTGGCCGTGATCACGGGCCGGGCGCGGCGGTTGGCCCGCGCGATGAGGCGCTTCTGGGCCAGTGGCACTTCCTCGTAGGGGAGCTCCACTCCGAGGTCGCCGCGAGCCACCATGATGGCGTCCGATGCCTCCAGGATGCGGGTGAGGTCCTCGATCGCTTCCGCCTTCTCGATCTTGGCCACGATCCGCACCCCTGCCGGGACCAGCCCGCGCACCTCCTCGACGTCCTCGGCCCGCCGCACGAACGAGACGGCGATCATGTCCGCCCCGTGCTCCAACGCGACCTCCAGCATGCGGCGGTCGCGCTGGGTGACCGTCGGCGCGCTCACCGCCACACCCGGCAGGTTGATCCCCTTGTTGCTTCTCAGAGGCCCGCCGTGCTCCACCACGCCGTACACGCGGTCGCCCTCGACCCGGGTCACGTCCACCGCGAGGAGGCCGTCATCCAGCAGGAGGCGCGTCCCGGGCGGGACGTCCTGAGCCAGGGCGTCGTAGGTCGTCGGGATCTCCCCGGCCGCCGCCGACTGCTCGGGCGCGAATACCACCTCAGCACCCGATTCGAGCGTCACAGGCGCCCCAAGCCGGCCCACGCGAATGCGGGGGCCCTGGAGGTCCACCAGGACGCCAACGAAGCGCTCAGCGGCCTCTGCGGCCCTGCGCACGCGCCCGATCCACTGGCTCCACTCGGCCGGGTCGCCGTGCGAGCTGTTGATGCGGACCACGTCCAAACCGGCATCGATGAGTCGAGTGATTACTCGCTCGTCGCATGACGCCGGGCCCAGCGTGGCTACTATCTTCGTGCGGCGAAAGTGTTTAGGGTCTGTCATCGTGCTCCTGGCTGTGCTTTGGTCGGGCCCTGCACACGCCTGCGGTGGCCGGGTGCAGCGCCGATTCGGTCAAGCCGTCCCCGCCAGCGCCGCGGCCAGCTGGGGCAGGGCCTCCCCCGCCGTCGCCGGCCAGTGCAGCGTGGCGCGCGGCGAGAGCGGCGTGCGGTCCGGGTTGATCTCGATCACCGTGGCGCCCGCCGTGAGGGCCAGGTCGGGGAGGCCGGCCGCCGGGTACACGACCGACGAGGTGCCGATCACCAGCAGGGCGTCGCACGTCGTGACGAGCTCGTGGGCCCGCCCGATCGCGTCGCTCGGCAGCTGCTCCCCGAACCACACCACGCCGGGCCGGATCGGGCTGCCGCAGGTGGCGCACGCGGGCGGCTCGACGCCGCCCCCCTCGGGCAGGTCCAGGTCTCGGAACCGCTCCGGATCGAACGGGTGTCTGCCGCCCACGCAGCGGAAGGCCTCGAGCGACCCGTGCAGCTCGATGATGTCCTCGCTCCCGGCGCGCCGGTGCAGGCCGTCCACGTTCTGGGTCACGACGGCGAAGTGGTCAAAGGAGCGGGCCACATCGGCCAGCGCCAGATGGCCGGCGTGGGGCTCCACCTGGCGAGCCATCCTCCAGCGGTACACGTACCAACCGAAGACACGGGCGGGATCGGTTCGGTACGCCTCGGGTGTGGCTAGCTGCATCGGATCGTAGCGCGCCCACCAGCCCGTCAGGGCATCGCGGAACGTCGGTACACCCGACTCCTGTGACATACCCGCGCCCGTGAGCGCCACACCGCGTCCGCAGCCGGCGAGGAGCTCTACCGCGCGGCTGCACTCAGCGTCGCCGGACCCGAATCCGGTCATCAACGTCCCCACAATGTGTCCACATGGAGTCTCAACATGCGTGTGGATCGCTATCGCCGCTACGGAAGCTCCAGCAGCCAGAGGTTGGCCGAGCCCGCCTGGAGGGTTACCCCTCCCGGACCTGTGAAGGTCTCAGTGAAGACTTCCACCTCGGCCACGTACCGCCGCGTGCCGGGCACGACCGCCACACGCCTGACCTGCCCGCCCAGAATGCCGACCGTATTGCTGATGCCCGTGGCGAGGTCCAGCGCCTCCACGGTGCTGCCGGCGATGCCTGCCACGGGAACCCCGTCGACGTTGGCCAAGTCGTACACGGGCGCCGAGAAGGAGCCGATCTCCTGCGGCGTGGCAGAGCCCGGCGGCAGGTGAAAGAGCCGCGTGGAATCGGAGCGCTGCACGATCCACGCCCCACCGTCCGGCGCCGGCGCGTACGCAATCGCCGAGTCCGCACCCGGCACGACCGTGGCTTCGAGCGTGGTGAGGTCGAGGTCAACGAGGGCGTAGGCAACGGTGATCGTGTCGGTGGCCCGCGTGGAGCCGCCGCCCTTCACCTTGAAGACGCTGTCCAGTCCGGCCAGGAAGCGGAGGTGGTCGGCGCCCGTCCAGGAGGGCTTGATGACCGTGGTCGGTCGCCGTCCGTCGGGCATCGTCCACAGTGCACTCCAACTCACTTCGGCTTCCTCCGGGCTCTCGGCCGGCGCCACCCTCAACTCGCGCTTTGGGGTGCGCACGTCGTGCAGATGGCTCTTCTCCCACAGGTAGGCGATCCGCGCTCCGTCGGGAGACAGAACCGGCTCCACCCAGGTCACTACGGAGTCCTCGGGGACGGCGAACGGGGACGGACAGTACCGCGCCGAGATAGTGCCTCCCTCGTAAGGCAGCAGCGCGATGCACCGCTCCGCGACCTCGAACCCACCCGGAACGGAGCGCTCATCGCCCAGCTCGAACCGGCTGAACGCCAGCACCCCTCCGGACACCGAGGGGTTGCGGTCGTCTCCCGGATTGAAGGTCAGACGGCGCGGGAGAGCGTCGCTCGCGGGAGGGAGCGCCTCCGGCGGCTCGTACTCGAGCGGCGTCGTGTGCTCACAGGCCGCCGAGAGCAGAGCCAGTCCCGCCGCGAACAGCCAGGCGGGGGACCTCAAAACGAGACCTCCACGCCCAACCGGAACAGACGGGGCGCTCCGTAGGCGAAGATCGGCTGCAGGAAGTCTCGCGCCGCCCCCCGGTACAGCGGCATGAGCTCCTCCTCGCCCGCGATCAATCCGTCCCCGTTCGTGTCAGCGAACCTGCGGTAGCGCGGCGACTCGTAGGGGATGGGCGTGCCGTTGTCCTGGAAGGCAGCCTCGGCCGCCGCCTCGATCTGCGGCTCGCCGGCCCAGGGAGTGCCCGACTCGCGCCGCACCGCCACGACGTTCTGCCGATTGGTCACGTTGCGTACGTCCACGTAGAATCCGAGCCGCGCCCCACCGATTCGCAGGCCCCTTCGGATCAGGAGGTCCAGGGCCCACTGCGACGGCAGCCGCTCCGAGTTGGGCAGGTCTATGAGGGAGTCACCGCCTATCGACGTTCGGGAGTACGGCAGCCCGCTCCCCCAGCGGAACACCATGCCGCCCTCGAATCCCCCCAGCATCGGACCCACGCTCTCCGGGATCCGGCCGCGCGCCGTAGCGATGAGCGCGTGGCGCCGGTCGTAGTCGAGCGGGAAAGTGACCGCACCGGGCAGGACGGTGTCCCCTGTCGGCGTGATCCTCAGCTGGCGGTAGAAGTCCGTCGCATTCGTGGCCGTGGCCTGGGCCTTCTGCAGCACGTACGTGAGGCTCGCCCCCCAACCGCCCACGAAGTCGCGCTCCAGTGCGAACTCCGCGCCGCGCACGTCGCCGTAGTCGGCGTTCCCGAAAACCGAGCTGTCCACATCCACTCCCAGTGGCACCGAGGCGATGAGTCCGTCCAGCCGGCGCACGTACACGCTGATGCGCAAGCCCGTGTTTACCGAGGGGCGCATCCGCACCTGCAGCTGGAACTGGCTGGCGCTCTCGAACCCCAGCGCGGGGTTCCCCTGACGGAACCGGCCCGTGCGCAGCGTGTCGTCGAACGCGGCGTCGGTCAGGTACTGGTAGTCGGGCGGCTGCGCGAAGTGCCCCCAGTTGGCCACCACGAGCGCGCCCGGCAGCATCGTCGAGAAGGCGAACCGCGGGCTCCACGCAACCTCAGTGCCCGATCCCCGTACCTCGATCCCGCTGCGCGGGTTGAACGCGTCCACGCGCAGGCCTCCGGTGAGCGCGACGTCCTTGAGCCGCTGAGTGAATTCGGTGTAGCCGGCCGCCTGGAACGGTGAGAACTCGGAGGTCACCGGAGCGGGCGCCCCCACCGCGACCGGGCGGTACGCTTCCAGCCGCGTGAACGTCTCGACACGCTGGTTCACGTACTCGCCGCCGAAGCGGATGTCCGTGTTGCGGTGGGGACCGAACAGGACGTCGAGCCGCGCGCGGCCCTCCCTGAAACGATTCCATGCCAACTCGCCGCGCGGCGAGTCGGTCATGAAGAACGCCGGCACTCCCCACGGAGTGAGCTCGGCGAGGCGCGGCGTCCGGAAGCCGGGGATCGGCCCCTGGGCCCGGGCAGTGTCACGCGCGCTGGCGATCTCCTCACCCGCGAAGTCCCATCTCTGGAAGGTGAGGGCGCCGTACGCGAAGTCGGGTGGAGCGAGGAGCGGCGCCCGGATCGCCTCCTTGTCGAAGTAGGCGACCCTGAGGTCGATTACCGTGGTCGTCGCGGCGTCCGGCCGGGAGGCGTGCCGCAGGTGCGCCATCGCATGTCCGGCCGTAACGCGCTCCGCTGAACCGCCCCCCGGCTCGTACTTGAGCACGGGATCGAACAGCTGCCGCTGCACCTGGGACGCAATGCCCTGCACGCGCAGCGTCTGCCGGGCTCCAAGCGGAATCGTGAGCTTCCCGAACAGGTCGTAGCGCTCCCCGGCGTTGTTGGGAAGCACCCACGGCTGTTCGCTGCGCGGGTCCAGCGTGTCCACCGGGGACGGGGCGTTCACCGGATCGTGGTCAAGCCGTCCGCTGACGTCGACCGCCGCGAAGAACCTGAGCCCCCCGAACAACGGCCCGCCCAGCGCAGCCACGATCCGGTCGAGTCCGTAGTCCGACCCGCGGCCCAGCGGACGGTCGGTCTCGATGGCCAGCGTGCCCTCGAGTCGGTCGCCGCCTTCCCGAGTCGCCGCCAGCACCATCCCGGACAGGGCCTGTCCGTACTGCGCGGAGAATCCGTCGGTCACGAGCGTTGCTTCCAGGATCGCGATCGGCGGAATGGCCAGTCCGGTGGGACCGTTGGCGGCGTCCAGCTGGTTCTTCACGGTCATGCCGTCCACGACGAGCACATCCTGCCCCACACGCCCACCCCGGAAGGAGGCCTCCACGACTCCGGCCTTGATGGCTATGGCGTCTTCCAGACTGGTGAGCGGGAGGTCGCGCAGATCGGCCATGGTGACCTGCTGCACGGTGGCGGCCATGCGGGGATCGAGCAGCGGATCCGGCTTGCCCGCGACCGCGACGCCCGGCAGCTCCACGGCTTCGGGGGCCAGCTGCACGTCGAGCATCACCGAGCGGCCGCCGACGACCTGCACGCTGTCCTGCGTCAGCGGCCGATAACCCACGGCGCGAACCGTAACCCGATAGGTGCCGGGGCGGATCTCCCGCACGCGGTAGCGGCCCTGGGCGTCGGTGACCGCACCGTGCAGGCCGCGGCCAACCTCCACCTGTGCGCCAGCGATCGGCGCTCCGCTCACGGCGTCCGTTACCGTACCGGCCACCGCGCCGCCCAGCTGGGCAGCGAGGCCGGCGGGCCAAAGGACGAGAGCAAAGCCAGCTAGTGTGAGCGCACGCCGCCCTGGAGTCCCCCCACCCAGCATCCGTCTCCTCCCGATTGACGACTGCCCTGCCCCGAGTTGTTCAACCCGTGTCTACACCAGAGGGATCGCGCTGGTTGCGAATCCTCACTCCCGGGCGGTGGTCCGCGCGGAGTAAGTGCGTGTCACGTAGCCGTTGAGGATCTCCAGGAACTCCTCGACGATGCGCTCGCCCTTGAGCGTCACGTCGAGCTTGCCGTCCACGTAGACCGGCGCCCTGGGCTCCTCGGAGGTGCCGGGCAGCGAGATCCCGATATTGGCGTGCTTGGACTCGCCGGGCCCGTTCACCACGCATCCCATCACGGCGACCCGCATCTCCTCCACGCCGGGGTGCGCCTGCTTCCATACCGGCATCTGCTCGCGCAGGTAGTCCTGGATCTGCTCGGCCATCTCCTGGAAGAACGTGCTGGTCGTGCGGCCGCAGCCGGGACAGGCCGTAACCTGCGGCAGGAAACTCCTCAGCTCCATCGCCTGGAGGATCTGCTGCGCCACGCGCACCTCTTCGGTGCGATCGCCTCCCGGGGCCGGAGTGAGGGAGACGCGGATCGTGTCGCCGATCCCTTCGTGGAGGAGTATCGCCAGGCCGGCTGCGCTCCCGACGATCCCCTTAGCCCCCATCCCGGCCTCGGTGAGCCCCAGGTGCAGCGGGTGGTCCGACAGCGGGGCGAGCTTGCGGTAGACGTCCACCAAGTCCTGCACCTGCGACATCTTGACCGAGAGGATGACGCGGTCGTGCGCCAGGCCGACCTCTTCGGCGAACGCAGCCGAGCGCATCGCGCTCTCCACCATCGCGTTGAGCGTGACCTCCCGCGCATCCAGCGGCTCGTCGCGCAAGGCGTTCTCGTCCATCAACTCCGTCAGCAGGTTCTGGTCGAGCGAGCCCCAGTTCACGCCGATGCGGATCGGCTTGTCGCTGGCGACCGCCACTTCGAGGATCCGCTTGAAGTGCTCGTCGCGCCGCCTGGCACCCACGTTGCCAGGGTTGACGCGGTATTTGGCGAGAGCCGTCGCCATGTCGGGGTACTTGGGCAGCAGGATGTGCCCGTTGTAGTGGAAGTCGCCGATGACGGGAACGGTGACACCCTGGTCGCGCAGCTGCCTGACGATCTCCGGCACCGCCCGGGCGGCGGGCTCGTTGTTCACCGTTACACGCACCAGCTCGCTCCCAGCCTGCGCGAGCGCAGCGACCTGCTCCACCGTAGCGGCCACGTCGGCCGTGTCGGTGTTCGTCATGGACTGCACCACGATGGGGTGGCAGGACCCCACGGGCACATCCCCGACCCAGGTCGTTACGGTGTGGCGGCGGGTGACTTCAGACATGGGGCGAAATATAGGCGAGAGACCCGGAGCGGCGAGATGCCGGCCGCGCTGCCGCATCCCCGTTCCCCCTTCCCCCCTCCCGCTTCCCGTTTCCCGTTTCCCGGTTCTCTCACACCAGCAGCTGGCACAGATAGGCCGTCGCGACTCCCAGGTAGTTCCCCAGCGCGTACCCGATCAATGCCAGCATGATGGAGATCGGAACCAGCTCCTCACGGTGGAAGCCGGCGGCCACGGGCGCCGACGCCGCGCCGCCCACCGACGAGACGCTCGCGACCGCCGCCATGCTCACGTCGATGCGGAACAGCTTGGCGCCGGCGATGATGAACACGAAGTGGACCGCGATGCAGATGAAGCCCGCGATGATGAACCACTGCGCGCCGCCCAGGCTCCTCAGGTCCGCCTGGGCACCCATCATCGTCATATAGATGTAGACGAAGGTCATCGAGATCGGCTCGGTCCCCGGCACGTCCTTGAGTTTTGTGGCCGACATCGCGATACCGATCGTGGTCACCAGCAGGATTGCCCAGGTGCGCTCCGTGAACACCGGCTGGATCTCGGGAAAGAGGCGCGCGAGCTGGGTTGCGGCGAGAATGGCGGCGAACCCAAAGCCCAGCAGCGTGAGCGCGTCGCGGAAGTGCACTTCGTGTGTCTTCTTCTCGACCTCCTTCGCCGCATCACCGAAGTGCGCGACCGCCTCTTCGGAAACACCCGTGAACCGGTTGAACTGCTTCGCCCAGCGCTTGCAGGTGAGGATGAGCGGGAAGTAGAGCACGTAGACGATGTTGTCCACCAGGACGACCATCCCGACCATCTCGCCCGGCGTGTTCAGGCTGTCGGCCACGGCCGCGAGGTTGCCGGTGCCGCCGATCCAGCTCCCGGCGAGGGCCCCGAAGCCCATCCACGTGCCCTCGGGCATCCCGCTGCGGAACATGGCGAACGCGACGACGGCCCCGATTACGATCCCGAACGCCCCCATGACCATCACCGCAGCGCCCCGCCACGCCACGCGCATCGCCTGGCGGATGTCGATGTCCAGCAGCATGAGCACGATGAACATCGGCACCGCGAACGACCGGAACGTCGTGTAAATGGACGACGACCTCGGGATGACGTTGAGGTTGGACAGGATGATGGGCGCGATGAAGATCCAGACGATCGCCGGCAGGAACTCGAAGACCTTCCAGCGGGTGGTCCGCTCCAGCCACAAGAAAAAGACCGGGATCATGATGATCACGGTCATCACGCCGACGAGGTCGGTGAATATTGGCTGAGAGTTCAACAGGGGTTCTCCCAATCCACCTTGAAATTCCCTCCACACTCCGGGCACTCCATCTCGGCCACGCCCGGCGGAGAGAACTTCTGCCGCGAGCGGCAGTTGGGACATACCCCGTACATCTTGCCGTAGTCCGAGTCGCTCGCGCGCCCCGCTCCATTCTCCTGCTCTTGCCACATCACGACGCTCCAACGCTCCGGCGCGCCTTGCGCGAGCTCGACCAGCTCCCGCGATACCGGCACGTTCCGCGTGTGGACGTCCACGAAGACGAGATCGGGCTTCTTGTCGTTCACGACCGGGTACCACGCTCCCCGCCGTAGCCCGTGGGCTCCAGACCGTTTCACCCGCGCCCACTTCTTCGCAGCCATGATCGCTCCTCCCACCATCAACGCGACAAGCCCATCACCACTGCCAGCGGGATCGCCACATAGAGCACGAGGTCCCGAACCAGATAGAACGCCACCACCAGCAGAACCAGCGCCCATCCGCGCTTGCGCACGAGTCCGCGCCAGCCGAGGCTGCGGCGCTCGCTGCGCAGAGTGTGAACGTAGCGGGTGAGGCGTGTCAACATGTCGAATCCAGATCCGAGCTGGTGTCCCGACCAAGATACCAGCAGGGCTCCCACAACGAAAAGGGGGCGCGTCCCCGCGCCCCCTCATCCATCCGCCCGCGTCGGTCTCGCCGGATCGGCTTCCTCAGCCGCACTCGCTGTAGCCGCACACGTGGCACTTGACGCAACCCTCGGCGAACTCCAGCTGCGAACCGCAGTCGGGGCACGCCCCGGGCATCTGTTGCGCGTCGTTGTTGTGGATCTCGAACATCGTTCCTTCCAGACCGGCCACCGGCCCGCGCTGCGCCGAGGCGGTCACGTCGCTCACCTCGCGGTCCAGCAGGTCCTGCTGTACTCCCTGCTTCTCCTGCATCCACCGCTCGATCGCGATGCCGATGGCGTCCGGGACCGACAGAACCTTGCTCGGCCCGAGCCCGACCGCACGGTCGGACGAAATGCCACGCAACTGCCGGTAGACTCCGGAGATCGGGATCCCCGAGCGCAGCGCCAGAGAGATCAGCCGGCCCATCGCCTCCACGTCGGCCATCAGGGCTCCCCCGGCCTTGCCCAGGCTCATGAAGATCTCGAACGGCTGCCCCAGGTCATCCTCGGTGATGGTGACGTAGAGCGTACCCAGAGGGGTCTCGAGCCGCCGCGTGGTGCCGCGCAGCATCTCCGGCCGCGACCGCTTGGCGCGCCGCTGCAGGTTCTCTGCCTCCGCCTCGTGCAGGTTCTTCCGCGTGAGGTCCAACTCGGCCTCGAGCTCGGCGATGGTCGCCTTGAGCTCGGCCAGCTCGATCCGTGCAGCATCGTTCTCGCCTCCGGCCTGCTCCTGCACCTTCCTGGCGGTCTTTCCGGTCGACAAGACCTGCATCTCGCGGCTGCCGTCACGGTACACCGTCACACCCTTGCAGCGCAGCTCGTACGCGAGCTCATATATCTCGCGCACGTCGCTCTCAGTGGCAGCATGCGGGAAATTGCAGGTCTTGCTGATCGCGCTGTCCGTGGCGTCCTGGAACGCTGCCTGCATCCTGATGTGCCACGCGGGCGTCACGTCGTGCGCAGTCATGAACACCTTGCGCCACTGCTCCGGGACCTCGGGGAAGTCGATGTGGCCCTCTTCGGCAACGCGCTTGACCAGCTCCTCCGAGTACCATCCCTCACGCTTCGCGATCGCCACGAAGTCCTCGTTGACATCGGGCATCAGCACGCCGGCCTGGTTGCGCATGAACGCCACCGCAAACAACGGCTCGATGCCCGAGGAGCACCCGGCAATGATCGAGCTCGTGCCGGTGGGCGCCACGGTCGTGAGATTGCAGTGCCGCAGCCGCCTGAGCGGCCGGATACGCTGCCCGTGCGCGTCACGCGCGCAGGTCTCGTCCGGCCCCCAGATGCTGCGCTCCCACTCCGGGAACACGCCCCGCTCCTGCGCGAGACGCTCGCTCTCTACCTTGGATTCCTCGTCCACGAACTTCATCAGCCGGTGCGCCCACTCGGTGGCGTCCTCCGAGTTGTAGGGAACACCAAGCCGCACCAGGAAGTCGGCCCAACCCATGATACCGAGGCCGATGCGGCGGATGCGGTTCGCCAGGTCGGTGATCTCGGAGAGCGGGTACTTGTTCACGTCGATGACGTTGTCGAGGAAGTGCGTGCACAGGTGCACCGCGCGCCGCAGGCCGTCCCAGTCCACCTCGCCGTTCTTGACGAACAGCCCGACGTTGACGGAGCCGAGATTGCAGACGTCGTACGGCAACAGCGGTTGCTCACCACACGGATTGGTGGCCTCGTAGCTGCCCAGGTGCGGGACCGGGTTGTAGCGGTTGGCCTCGTCGATGAAGAACACGCCCGGCTCGCCGGTCTTCCAGGCGCCGTGGACGATCCTGTCGAACACATCGCGCGCGTCCAGCTGGCCGACCACCTTGTCGCCCCGCGGGTGAATGAGATCGTACTCCCCACCCTCTTCCACCGCCTTCATGAAGGCGTCGGTGACCGCCACCGAGATGTTGAAGTTGGTGATCTTGCTGGTGTCGTCCTTGCAGGAGATGAACTCGAGAATGTCCGGGTGGTCCACCCGCAGGATGCCCATGTTGGCTCCGCGGCGGGTGCCGCCCTGCTTCACGACGTCGGTGGAGGCGTCGTAAAGCGACATGAACGACACCGGCCCCGATGCCACTCCCATCGTGGACCGCACGATGTCGTTCCTGGGCCGCAGCCGCGAGAACCCGAACCCGGTGCCCCCACCCGACTGGTGCACCAACGCCATGTTGCGCAGCGTGTCGTAGATGCCCGCCTTACCCGATGCGAGGGAGTCCTCCACGGGAAGCACGAAGCAGGCGGAGAGCTGCCCGAGGGGGCGGCCGGCGTTCATCAGGGTCGGGCTGTTGGGCATCCACACGCGGGTGGCCATCAGCTCGTAGAATGTCTCCGCCACGGCCTCCACCGCGCCGGCGCTGGCGCCGTACGTGGCATCGGCTGCCGCTATGGTGCGGGCCACGCGCCAGAACAAATCCTCCGGCTGCTCGTCTGCCTCGCCCTGCTCGTTCTTGATCAGGTAGCGGCGCCGGAGAACCGTGACCGCGTTGTCGCTGAGTTGCGGCGTCATGCGCCGCTCCGAATCACCCGCAAAGCCCATCAAGTCCCCACCTGGGTTCGAATTGATCCATCCCATCAAAGCTAACAGAGAATCGACGCGGAGTAATGCAACAACCGGAGGTTCGCGCGGAGGGGCAAGGTAGAAGTGATCGGGGGGTCACGCAAGTGGCCGCTGACGACCACTGAACACCGTGGCTCCTCGTTGTTCACATCACATAATTGCTAGCCGGGGCTGGGCGTGCTCGGGTGCCGCACGATCGCGCCGGAGCGATGCTGGCGCGCCTGTTCGACGTAGTGCTCCCACGTCGTCTGGATGCGCTGCCGCAGCGCGTCATCCACGGGGCGCACCACCCGAGCGGGCACGCCGATCACCAACGAGCCCGGCGGGATCTGGGTGCCTTCCTTCACCACCGATCCGGCGCCTACGACCGAGCCGGCGCCCACGTGCACGTGGCTCAGGAGGCTGACCCCCATCCCAATCAAGCATTCGTCCTCGACAGTGCAGCCATGCAGGATCGCGCGGTGCCCGACCCCAACGCGCCGTCCGATGGTGCACGGCACCTCCTCGTCCACGTGGACCGTGGTGAGATCCTGGATGTTGGTCTGGGCCCCGATCGAGATGGGCGCCAGGTCCGCCCGCACCACGGCGTTGTACCAGATGCTGGCGTCTTCGCCCAAAGAAACGGCCCCGAGGACCACGGCCCCCGGGGCGATGTAGGCACTGGGATGAATCACGAAGCGTGCTCTACTACTGGGGCCTCGCGCGCAGCGCCATGCGGACCCAGCCGTCCACCGCCTGGCCGCCCTTCTGGGCGGGCGAGTAGGTCATCTGATCCATCGCAAACCGCGCAGCACTCAGGGTGAACGCCTGCACGTTGGACTGTCGCACCCACTTGATTTCGCCGACTGAGCTGTCGGCGCGCACCTTCACCCACAGTCGGACCGGAGTGGGCTGCTGCTGCGCTATCTCGGGCCGCACGGGCACCAGTCCCGCCGCCAACGGCCGCGGGCCGGTGTCGAAGCAGCGGTCGCCGGCGTTGTAGTCCGCCCCCGCCGTGATCGGATCGGCGCAGTAGTACTCGAGCGGCCGGGGGCGCGGCCGCCGCGGGGTCGGCGTGTCGGCTGCGGCGACCAGCGCATTCAGCCGGACGGCGACCTTCACCGTGTCGCCGCGTCCCACCGACGCCCTCGTCGTGAACGTGTCGTGTCCCGTCTTGGTCACCCGGATCCGCATGGTTCCCGGATCGACGGTGATGAACTCGCCCGTCTGCACGTCCCCGTCCACCGTCACGCGGGCGAGCGAGGGCACACCGGTCAGGTGCAGCACTCCCGTCGGCGGCAGCTCGGCGACCGGCACGGAGGCGCTGGTGTCGACGGTCGCGCCCGAGTCCGCCGGGGCAGCCCCCGAGTCGCCGGCGGCAAGCGCGAGCGAGTCCCCGGCTCCGGCGCCCAGCGAATCGTCGACCGCGACGGCCGTGGACTCGGCCGGCACGACACCGCCGCCTGCAGCCGGGAACGGAGGCCACGCGGCATCCATCCCGAAGTACCAGTAGCCGCTCGCACCGCCCAGCCCCAGCAGCAGCACGGTTACCATGCCGACCAGCACTCCGCTGCGCTTCTTCTCCTTCGCGGGATCGAACTGAGCCGCCGGAATCGGCGTGGTGGGCGTCGAAGGCCGGGCGTCGGGTGGGATGGCCTTGGACGCGGTCGGCTTGGACTCCATCACCGAGGTCGGTGCCTCGGCAGAGGTGGTGGCGGGCGTGGGCCGCGCCGGTGTCCTGAAGCGTCCCTCCAGTCCCGCTATCAGCTCTCCGGCGTTCTGGAACCGCTCGTCCGCCTGCTTGGCCATCATGCGCCGGATGACCCCCATCAGCGAGCGCTCCTCGTTGGTGTGCAGCTCGGGGGCCGGCACCTCCTCCATGATGTGCTTGTAGCCGATGGAGAACGCGTCCTCGCCGTCGAACGGGACGGTGCCTGTGAGACACTGATAGGCCACGACGCCGAGCGAGTAGATGTCGCTGCGTCCGTCCAGTGGCTGGGCGCGCGCCTGCTCAGGGCTCATGTAGTGCGGCGTCCCGATGGACATGCCGGTGCCCGTGAGCCGCGAGCCGGTCGCCGCCTTGGCGATACCGAAATCCGTCAGCACCGCCTGGCCCAACTCGTCGAACATGATGTTGTCGGGCTTGATGTCGCGGTGCACGATGCCGTGCTGGTGAGCGTAGCCGAGCGCTCCGCCCGTCTGCACCAGGACCTGTCTGATCTGGTTGGGCGTGAGGGAGCCCCGCTCGGCGAGCAGCTCCGACAGCGCCCCGCCGCGCAGGTACTTCATCACGAAGAAGATCACCCTGCCGGTCTTGCCGACGCGGTAGATCGGGATGATGTGCGGGTGCTCGAGCTGGGCGGCCGTGCGCGCCTCGCGCTGGAAGCGCTCCACGAATTCGGCGTCGAAGGCGAGCGAGAACGGGAGCACCTTGATTGCCACGTCGCGGTGGAGGTGCTTGTCGTGGGCCCTGAAGACGATGGCCATGCCACCGCGACCCAGCTCCTTCTCGATCTCCCACTCTTCCTTCAGCGCGTCGCGGACGGCGTCGAGCTCGTTCTCGGCGTCCCGCTCCGGCTGTACGGCAGCCAGGGGCGTGGTCGTAGCGAGATCCAGGCCGCAGGAAGGACAGAACCTGGCCTGATTATCGACTTCCGTACCGCAACGCGAACAGAACATCAATCTCCTCTGGAACTCTCAAACTATTGGCCGCGTTCGAACACTGTCAAGCGCGTGTTATTGAACGACTTTCAATTCGGATTCGCGCTCGACTTCCGCCCCGCTGACGGGGTCCTCGACGACGATCTTGAGGCGATAGCTGCCCGGCTTGAGCGAGCTGATGTCCACCTGACGCAGCACCGTCGTGGCGCGGCCCTCTGCGACGCCATCGAACGAGATGGAGATGGGCGGACCGCCACCCCCGAACAGCCTCCCAATCCAGCCGAAGATCGAGCCTCCACCCTGCTTGTGCACCTCGAGCCGCGTGCGATACAGCGTGCCGCGCTCCAGTCCGTGCACCTCGTAGTAGACGTCCAGGTCGGCGCCCTGGGGAAAATCGTGCAGAGGATTGAGGTTCATGGCCCTGTCACCCACCCGCCAGACCAGACCCGAGCCCTCGCGCCCCACGATCAGGTCGCTGACCGTGAGCGAGTCGGCCGAGAAGTCCGGCACGACCGTGCCTTCGGCGAGGTGAACCTCGCCGACGTCCCGCCACGGCTGCCCCAACACCACTCGGACGACATAGTCGCCGTGCGGCACGGGGACCGTCAGGTAGCCACTCAGGTGCTGGTGTGGCCCGATCGGCTCCGAGGTCATGAACACACGCGTCGTGTCGAGGTAGGCGACGTAGTCGTCACTCTGCGATGCCGCCACCACGCGCATCCGCACCGGGTAGGCGAGGCGCTCACCCAGGGGCTGCGCCGCAACCGCCGAGCCCGGGATGGCGAACACCACCAACACCTGCCCGCCATCGCCGTCCGGGTCGCCGATCACGTAGTGCTGCACCGTGGCTCCCAGCGGGAACTCGAACCGCAGCCGGTAGCTGTCCGTGGTCGTGCCGAACGCGATGGCCCGCTCGCCCATCTGGCGCTCGCGCGCCATCACGCGCCCCTGCCCGGCCGCACTGGTCGTCGTGAGACGCTGGTAGACCGGATCCAGCGTCATGCGAGACAGGTAGAGATCCTGGGTCCCCGGGTGACTCCTGCCCGACGCCTGAAGCTCGATCGAGACCCCGAGGCCGAGTATGTCGGTGAGGCTCTCGACCAGCTTGTAGTCCTGCAGGTCGCCGGCGGCCACGAAGTGGAAGATCTGGTTCTCGTCAGGCCGCATGTAGAGCCACGACTCGTTGGGGTCCACGCCCGGCGCGTTGAAGAAAGCCCGCTCGTCCGGCTCTCCGTGCCGCAAGTAGATGATCCCGCGGTCGTCGAACATCCGCTGCTCGGTTCGGAATGGGTTCACCGGACCGTAGCGGCGGTGCCGGGACATGAGCGCGTAGTTGTGCAGCGAGTAGAAGTAGCGCCGGTAGTGCTCCTGCAGCCGGTCCCCCGGCGCCCTGGCCTCGGCCACGTCGCGGCGGAGCCAGAAGTCGCGCAGCCAGTCGGCCCGCTCCTCGGTCGGGGTGAGGTCGAACGACTCGAGCTCCTCCGGCGTGGCCACCCAGCTCAGATCCTCGCGCGTGGCCGCGACGGCTTTCGGCAACACGGCGAGCGGAGCGCCGGCGTAATACAGCGACTCCGCTTGCTGCGGCCGATTCACGTAGAACAATGTGCGCGCCACTTCCAGATACCCGATTCCAGAATCTCCTCCAAGCACCAGGTACTGCTCGAACGCAGCGAGCGCCGAGTCTCCCTCTCCCACCATCCGCTCGACCCGCCCGCGCGCAAGCTGGACCTCGGGAATCCGGGCTGCGGTCGTCCGCGCCGCCTCACGCACCGCTCCGAGCGCGAGCTCCAGCCGGGGCCTGACGCGCTGCGCCATGGCGGTCTCGGCCAGGTCCACGATCGCGTTCGCAAACGCCGGATCGGCCAGGGCCGCCATTCCGAAGGCCCGCGCCGCCCTGGACAGATAGTCCAGGCCGAGAGCCTGCCGGATGTTCTCCAGCGCGATCATCGACACCTCGCCCATCGCCAGCTCAGCCAGCCCCAGCCCGTACCACGGGTAGGGCCATTCCGGCTCGAGGTCGGCCGCCCACTCGAACTCCGACCCCGCGTCGTTGAGGTGCTGCTTCGCACCCGTGAGCTCACCCAACCGATACGCGAGGAAGCCCAGCTTGACGTGCAGCAGGGCATTGTCGCGATCGACCCTTGCCACGTCGATCATCGCAGACTCCAGCTCACGCAGCGCGATGGTGTCGTCGATCGCCGCGAGCGAGTCGCGAAACGCCTCGACGGAATCCCGCTGCACCGGAGTCTGGGCGGCGACGTTCAGTGCCACAAATAGCCCAGCTATCGAGAGACAAACCGTGCGGAAGCTCACACCCATATGTACCCGAACGTTGGTCACCCGTTCAGTCCCCCCGAGCTTGTTAGACCCTCTCTTACAACCCGGCATCAACCCTACCCGTTCCAGACTCGGCGCCCACCTCGGTGAGGGCCGTCACGCCGCGCCCGGGAGCTGGATCACGCCGCGCCACTCCCCTCCGGGCTCAGGGCTGCTCCTGGGCTCGCTCGCGCAGGAACGCCTCCAGTCCCTCCACCAAGCCCCGCGCGTAGCGGTCCTGCCCCTCCCTGCTGGCCAGCACGGCCTCCTGGTCGGGCAGCATGAGGAACAGCCCCTCCGTGAGGGCAGCGGGCATCCAGGTGGGCCGGGCCAGGGCCAGATCTCCGCGGCCCATCCCCAGGTCGCGGAAGCCCAGTTGGGCGACGAGCGCCCGGTCCAGCGCGCGAGCGAGCGGCGCGCTGCGCGGGTGGTAGTAGTAGACGCTGGTCCCGTTGTTCACGAACGGATTCACGCCGTCGGGGAGAGCGTTGGCATGGATCGAAATCAGGATCTCGGCGCCCGCCGCCTCCGCGGCGCGCGGTCGCGCCGCCAGGCTGAGCGCAGAATCGCCACTTCGTGTGAGGTATACCCGGGCACCCCGCTCCTCCAAGAGGTCCCTGGCCCTGAGAGCCACCTCCAGGTTGACGTCGCGCTCGCGCACGCCCGTGGGTCCGATCGCGCCTCCCGGGGGGTGGCCGGCGTCCAGCGCAATGAGGCGGCCCTCGAGAGGCTTCCTGCGATCGATGACCGGCGGCCGCCGAATCTCGAGCTCGAGGTCATGGCCCGACCAGCGCGTGCGATACCCCCAAACCGGACGGCTCAGGGTCACGCGGATCACGGTTACGTCCTCAGCCGGTTGCTCGAAGGCGATGATCTCGACCAGCGAGTCGGTGCCTGAGTACTGGATCCAATTCACGTCCGCCGCGACGCCATAGAGCGTGAGAGTGACCTCACGCTCGGCCTCGTCCACCCGGTAGGGGATCCGGTCCGGCAGCGGCACACGGAGCAGCAGCGAGGCGGGTCCCGGCAGCAGGCGCAGCGACCGCACCCTGCCTCGCGGCGGCGGGTACCCGGACGGGAGCGGTTGGACGTCGGGCGCGTCTACCCAAGCCACCGTGGAACGGGAGAGCTGGAGCCGGACCTGCGAATCCCAGCGACCGCTCACGGCCGCCAGGGTACCCGTGGGGAAGAACCAGTGGTAGGTGCCCCAGGGCACGGGCCGCCCGGCGAGCACGGAGTCGGTGCGCCCGGTGCCGGCGGTGTCGTCGTTGACCACGACCACGGGCGGGGCCGCGGGGTCCACCAGCCCTATCCTCAGGGGCCAGCGCGCTCTGGCCGTATCCGCCTCGCGGACCGCCTCCACCCACGCCCAGGCCGAATCGTCGGGCGCCGGCGCGCTGTCGGGAGAGAGCACGGCTCCGGGATCGGGCCCGATGCGCCCCACGTGCCAGCCCACGTAGCGGTCCAGCCGCCCCGGCCGCACGCCTGGCCGCACGGTGCCGAATGCGCGCTCACCCCAGGGGAGGTCCTCGGGAGCGGCTTCGGTGATAAGGGGTACGACCGTGGAGTCGTCCAGCCGGAGCTGCACCAGCGCTCCCGGTGCGGCGCGCACCTCCAGGCGTACGCCTTCGCCGGGCCTGATCCAACGGTCGCCGGACGGCGAGAGCGACGTGGAGTCGATCCACACGCCCTCCGCCGGTGGCACAAAGCCTCGGGCCACGGGCGCCCACAGCGACATCCGAGCGGTGTCGCCGCCGGCCGCGGCCACGATGTCGAAGCGCGCCACGGAGTCTTCTGGAAGCGGCACCCACGCTATCCAGCCGCCGGTCGGGTATACCGGGACGTCCTGACCGTTCACGCTGAGGCGGGCGTCGCCCCGCCCGACCGAGCCGAAAATGAACGTCGAGTCGCGCGCCGGGATGACGTATGTGGATTCGGCGCGGACCACGAACCAGGCGCCCGGTCCAGCGGTGAGCGGTACGTCCTGCCGGGGGTAGGCCACGCGGAGCTCGAGGGCTCCGTGCACGGTCTGGGGCGGCGGGGGAGGCTCGCGCAGCGACATCGCCCCTCCTGCGCACGCCGCGCCGAGCAGCGACACGAGACCTGCCACTGGGGCCAAGAGGGTGCGCGGCATGGTGGCGGAACCTACACAGAATCAACGAAGTACGTCAATTTTCTTTGGTTGACCCCCCTTTTTTCGTGGTGTACATTGGCTCCCCACCGTGCATTAGCGCGCTCGACCCGGAGCACGACCCGTGACGGGACCTGCTGACAAGCCCCCCATCGACGCCACCGCACCGCGGCGCTCGGCCGAGATCTCCTGCCCGGCCTGCGGCGCAGGTGTCACACAGGGACTCCCCTTCTGCCCCTCATGCGGCAAGCGGGTGCTGGCCCCCGGGGCCGGCCCGGCGTGCCCCCGCTGCGGCACCTCCGCCGGAGAGCGCACCAAGTACTGCGCCACGTGCGGCCATGACCTCGGGGCGCGGGCCTCGGCCCCCAGGGTGTCGACCTCGGGTCCGCCCTCGGCGTTCGTGGTCGTGCTGCTCGACGAGTCGGGAGCCGAGGTCTCGCGCTACCCGGTGCCGATCGGGGACACCACGATCGGCCGCCAGGGAGCTGAGCTCGAGTTCCCCGACGACGTGTTCATGTCGCCGCTGCACGTACAGCTGACGCCCAGGGGTGAAGACCTCTATCTGCGCGACCTGGGCAGCCGCAACGGAACCTGGCACTTCATAACCGAGCCGCACCTGCTGATAGACGGCGACCGGTTGCTGGTGGGGTCGCAGGTGCTGGAGTACCGCCGCCTGGGCTACCCCGGACCGCATCCGCCGGAGCGCGACGCCACGCGCCGCATGGGCAGCCTCGTCCCGAGCGCCGACATAGCGTGTCTCACGCAGCTCAGGGCCGACGGCTCGGCGCGGGACATCATTCACCTGTCTCCCGGGCGCAACATCAGGCTGGGGCGCGATCAGGGAGATTACACGTTCCCGTACGACCCCTCGATGAGCGGTCTGCATGCGGAGATTCGCTCCGAGGACGCGGACTTCGTGGCCGTGGACCTAGGCAGCCGCAACGGCGTAGCGCTCGCCGTCCGAGGGGAGGTCACTCTTGATCCCGGTGGCCGCTTCCTGGTGGGCGACAAGATGCTGCGCGTGGAGCCTGCGTGAAGACCTGCTCGGTCTGCTCTTCCGAATGGCCTGACGACACCAGGTTCTGCCCCAAGGACGGCTCGACCCTGCGCGCCGCGGCGGGCGCCGACCTGATCGGCTCCATCGTTGCCGACCGATATCACATCGAGAAGAAGCTGGGCGAGGGCGGGATGGGCGCCGTTTACCTCGGCGAGCACGTGAAGATGGGCCGCAAGAGCGCCATCAAGGTGATGACTCAGTCGATGGCGTCCGACCCGGAGGCGATCGCCAGGTTCAACCGCGAGGCGGCCAACGCGGCGCGCATCAACCACCCCAACGTCTGCGCGATCTACGACTTCGGGGAGACCGAGGACGGGACCATCTACCTGGCGATGGAGTTCATCGAGGGCGAGACCCTGAGCGACATGCAGCACCGCGAGGGCGCGCTCGAGCTGGACCGGGCGGCCGAGATCCTGCGGCAGACCGGCGAGGCGCTGCAGGCCGCGCACGACCTGGGGATCGTGCACCGCGACCTCAAGCCCGACAACATCATGATCGCGAGGGCTCGCGACGGCACGGACGTCGTGAAGGTCGTGGACTTCGGGATCGCCAAGGCGATGACGGGTGAGGAGGGACAGAAGGTCACCAGGACAGGTCTTGTGGTCGGCACCCCGGAGTACATGAGCCCCGAGCAGCTGTCCGGCGACGTACTGAACGGCCGCAGCGACATCTACTCGCTCGCCCTGGTCTTCTTCCGCATGGTGACGGGCGCGCTGCCGTTTCAGGCCGAGTCCTCGCAGGAGACCATGATCAAGCGGCTCACGGACGACCCGCTGAAGCTCTCCGAGGTGGCCCCCGACGCGGGCTGGCCGCCCCGGCTCCAGGGCGTAATGGACCGCGCGCTGGAGCGGATGCCGGCCGACCGCTACGAGAGCGCGGCGCTGTTCGCGCGGGACGCGCTGGACGCCGTGCGGGGCGCCGGGCGGCCCATCGTGGGCGTGGACACGGAGGGAGCCACCGAGGTCATCGGCGCCGGCGGCGTGACCGAGCAGCTCCCCAGCACCCGCGTGTCGGGCGGCCCGGATGAGACCACCCCGCAAACGCCCGTGCCCGCTCCCTCGGCTCCAGCCGAGCGGACCAGAAAGAGGCCCGTGGCGGCCATCGCGGTTGTGGCAGCAGTCATCGTGGTTGGCGGCGGCATCGGTGTGACGATGATGGGACGCGGCGGCGACGACACCGAAGCCCGTGGCCAGCCATCCGAGGGAGGCGCGCCCGCGGTCGCGATGGACAGCGGGCGGCAGGCGGAGAGCGAGACCGTCCAGCCGGCTGGTGCGGAGCGCCAGGTTCGGCCGGTCACCGCACGGGTGGAATCCGAGACCCAGGAGCCGCCGCTGGACACCGCGGCCTTGCGTGCCGAACTCGACGTCCTGTTCTTTGAGGACGTGGAGGACGTGGCCCGGCGCCCTGCAGCGCGGCAGCGGGCACAACGAATCTACGATGACCCGCGTGCCCCGGCTGTGCTGCGCGCACAGGCGGCAGGCGTGATGGGGCAAGCGTACTGGGTCGAGGAGCGGATGACTGACGCCTGTCGCTGGTTCGGGCTGGCGGATCAGCTGGACCCGGACAACGGTGCGTACACCACACCCCTAACCAGAGTTTGCGCCTCGTGAGATTCTTCGGCTCCAAAGGATCCGGCATCCGGATGAGCGTGTTCGGCAAGACGGACGTCGGGCAGACGCGCGAGCACAACGAGGACACGTTCCTGGTCGCCAACCTCACGACAAGGGACGTATCGCTTCAGCCCGACGTGCGCGAGCACGAGGTGGGGCCCAAGGGCTCGTTGATCATCGTCGCCGATGGGATGGGCGGCGCCGCAGCGGGAGAAGTGGCGAGCAAGCTGGGATCCGAGACGATCTACGAGCACCTGGCGAAGTCCTGGGCCAACGACAGCGAGAACACCCCCCAGCAGTTCGCCTACCGTCTCAAGGAGGCGGTTGAAGAGGCCAACTCCCGGATTCAGAGCTACGCCAAGGACCACCCCGAGATGAGGGGGATGGGCACCACCACGACTGCGGTGGGCGTGCTGGCCGATCAGCTCTATCTGACACAGGTCGGCGACTCGCGGGCCTATCTGGTGCGCGACGGCGAGGGCATCCAGCTCACCAAGGACCAGTCGCTGATGCAGCGCCTCGTCGACGCCGGCGAGATTTCCGAGGAGGAGGCGGAGAAGAGCGATCGCCGCAACATCATACTGCAGGCGCTCGGACCAGACCCGAAGGTGCGAGTGGACCTCACCACCCAGCAGGTGCGGCGCGGCGATGCCCTCGTGCTGTGCTCGGACGGACTCTCCGGGCAGGTCTCGCGCGAGGAGATCGCCGAGCGGGTAGCGGACAGCGACAAGAACCTCGCCGATATCTGCACCGAGTTGATCGACCTGGCGAACGAGCGGGGCGGCCCCGACAACATCACGGTCGTGATCGCACGCTTCAGCGGGGAGGGCCTCGCCAGCCCGGGGGGTGACGATTCGGTGGGCCACCAGGTCTACCCGTTGCTGGATCCCGAGTCGACCACCGAGCCGGTGCCGGTCTACAAGGGAAGCAACCCGCCGGTGCCGGAGAACAAGTCGCGCATGGTCATCGCCGGTGCGGCCGCGGCCGTGATCATCGCGTTGGCGCTGTTCATCGCCGTAGGCGGCATCTAACTCCCGCCGTGAAGGCTCAGCTCAAGATCCTCACGGGCACCCGGGCCGGGTACACCGAAGTCTTCTCCAAAGCGTACATCGGCATCGGACGCCACCCGGCCTCCGACCTCCGCTTCGACCCCGAGCGCGACCTCGATGTGTCCACGCGGCACGCAGCCATAGTGGCCCAGCGGGACCGGTGGTACGTGCGCGACCTCGGCAGCCGCAACGGCACCCTGGTGAACGGCCATCGCATCACGCGCGACACGAACCTCAGCGACACCGATCAGATCCGGCGCGGCGACGAGGGCACCATAGTCGAGTTCCGGCCGCCGCCGCCCGGCACCCCCGACGGAGTCGTGGCCCGCGCTGCGGGTGCGGCCCCGGCAACGCCCGCGCCGGCCAACAAGGACAGCGGGCGCCGGCGTATGAGCACCACCGAGCGGATTCGCATCGAAGTGGGGCGGCAGACGAAGACGCTGCGCACCGTGACGGTGGGCCTCTTCGTGTCCGTGATCGTGGTCGCCGCCGTGTTCTTCTACCAGGGCAGCAGGCAGGCCAGGGAGCGCGAGCGGGAAGTCGCCGAGCTCCAGGCGCGCACCGACTCCATCCTGCAGGCATCCGAGCGCGCGATGGAGATGCTGGAGGGTCGGGTCGAGGGCCTGGCCGCCGCGCTGGGCACCTCGCGCCGCGACGTGGAGGACCTGCAGCGGCAGCTCGCCGCCGCCCAGCACGCCGGCAGCGCCGAGGAAGTCGATGCGCTGACGCAGCGGCTGGGCAATGCCAACCAGGCACTCCAGTACCAGCAGGCCGCCGCGCTGGTAGACTACCGAGCCATCGTCGACCGCAACCAGCGGGCGGTGGCGATCATCTGGGTGGAGTTCGGGCCGGACGAGGTGTTCACCGCCACGGCGTTCGCCGTGCGCAGCGACGGTACGATGCTCACGAACCGGCACGTGGTGGTCGGCGCGGGGGGCGACCGCCGCCCGACGAGAATGGCGGTCCGGTTCGCCGACTCGCGGCAGAACTGGCGCGCGACTCTGCTCGGGGTGTCGGCCTCAGCCGACCTGGCCCTCATCAAGTTGGACATCAGGGGCGGCACTCCGACGGTGAGCCTGAACAGCCGCTCCGACACGCTCAGACAGGGAGATCCAATCGCGCTCATAGGGTTCCCGCTCAGCACCGACCTCCCGATGTCGGGGGAGTACGCCCGCACGAGCTTCTGGGCCGGATCGGTCAGCAAGGTGCTGGACGACGTGATCCAGGTGGACGGCTACGGCGCCCAGGGCGCGAGCGGCAGCCCGATCTTCGACCGCAACGGCGAGGTGGTGGGCATCCTGTATGGCGGACAGGAGGGAACTGGAGGACGGATCGTCTATGCCACCCCGGCCGGTGCCGCGCTCGAGTTGATGGAGTCGATCGGAATCAGGCCGGAGTGATCGACCCCAGCACTCTCGGGCCCCGGGCGCCGGTGGCGGAAGGGACGTTCGACGTCAGCCCCTGGGTCGCCCTCCAACCCAGGTAGGCAAACGCGACAGCCTCCTTCGCGTCGCCGTCGAAGAACTCTTCCTCGAACAACCGCACGGACCACGCCTCGAGAGCCGCCTGGAGGCTGGCCACGAGCGTCGCATTACGGGCGCCGCCTCCCGACACGAGCAGGTCGCGCTCGCCATCCGCGGGCAACCAGCGCTCGATGCCCGCCGCCACCGAGCGCACCGTGAGCTCGAGCGCTGTTGCCACGCAGTCGTCGCCGAGAGCGCCGGCGCGGCGCTGACGCATGCGGCTCACCAGGTCGGCGGCGTAGGCGTCGCCGAACGCCTCCCGCCCCGTGCTCTTGGGCGGCGGCGCCGCGAAGTACGGGTCGGCCAGGAGCTCCTCGATGAGCCCATCATCCGCCGCTCCCCGCGCCGCCCGCTCCCCACCCTGGTCGAACGCTGCGGCGGGGTCCACGAGTCTCGTCACCGCGTCCAACACCGCCACTCCCGGACCGGTGTCGAACGCGATCACGCCGTCGGTATCTCCCCGCCGCGGCACCCACGTCACGTTCGCCATGCCGCCCAGGTTGAGCAGCGCTCGCCCTCGCCGCGGCGCCCCGAACAGCATCGCGTCGGCCAGCGGCACGAGCGGAGCTCCCTGCCCGCCCGCCGCCACGTCGCGGCTGCGGAAGTCGCTCACCACGCGCACGCCCGTGCGCTCGGCGATGGTCGCGGGATCTCCCAGCTGCATCGTGGCCCGCCCGGGCTCGTGCCACACCGTCTGCCCGTGGGATGCAACGAACGACAGCTCACCCGCGGCGACGCCGGCCAGCTCCAGCACCTCCAGGGCGGCGGCGGCGAACCACGCGCCCAGATCAGCGTGCAGCAGGGCCAGCTCGCGCGCGGTCCCGCCCGCGAGCGCCGCCCGAATCGCCGAGCGCTGCTCGTCACTGTAGGGGGTGCTGCGGAACGCGCGCAGCGACACCGAGTCGGGGCCCCCGATCTCGACCAACGCCGCATCCACGCCGTCGAGCGACGTGCCAGACATGAGCCCGACGGCCAGTGGGCTCACTCGGTCACCGCGGGGGGATCACCAGCCGCGCGGCGCACGAAGCCGCCCGCTTCCTCCAGCAGCTCCCTCCCGGTAGCGGCATCCACGTCCCGCCGCACCATCACGATCGCCAGCTTGACGCTGCCAGCGGCGTCCTCAATGGCGCGCCGCGCCCCGGCGCGATCCACGCTGCACGCTTCCATCACGATCCGCTCGCCCCGGTCGCGCAGCTTTTCGGACAGCGCCACCAGATCCACCATCAGGTTGCCGTACGCCTTTCCGCTGCGGAGCATGGCACCCGTCGTGATCGTGTTGAGCGCGAGCTTGGTGGCCGTTCCCGCCTTGAGGCGGGTAGAGCCCGTCACCACCTCCGGTCCCACCGGTATCGCCAGCATCACGTCCACCATGGCGGCGATCTCCTCGGGCGGGTTGCTGCAGGTCAGGAACGCGGTCCGGGCCCCCAGCTCGCGCGCGCGAGAGAGAGCCGCGCTGACGAACGGTGTGGTGCCACTGGCGGCGATGCCCATCACCACGTCGCGCTCCGACACGGTGAGCTCGTTCATCGCCTCGGCGCCGGCCGCTTCGTCGTCCTCGGCCCCCTCCTGGCTCTTGTCGAGCGCCGCGCGGCCGCCGGCGATCACCCCGACCACCATCTCCGGCGGCGTGCCGAAGGTGGGCGGGCACTCGGTGGCATCCAGCACGCCGAGTCGCCCACTCGTCCCGGCGCCCACGTACACCAGGCGCCCGCCGGCTCCGAAGGCTTCCACGACCAGGTCGATTGCGCGCGCCAGCTCCTCACGCGCCCGGTGAACGGCATCGGGCACCGAGCGGTCCTCGGCGTTCATCAGGTCGACGATCTCGAGAGACGACGCGACGTCCACCCGCTCGCTGCGCGGATTGCGGCGCTCGGTGAGGCGCGGGTCGAGGAATCCCGGAGTAGACATCACGATGAGTGTCCAGGTGGTAGATTGTGCAGTCAATCTCCACGCAGTTCGGGCTTCGGTCAACGAGGAGTCGATGACGAGATCCGGTGTTGGATCGAGGTGGGGCGGTTGGGCGGTGCTCTCTCTCATCATCCTGGCCGCCTGCGAGCCGGCGCCCGACGTGGCGCTCCCCTCCCCCTACATCCCCGCCGACTGGCCCCTCATCGCCGAGACGGAGCCCGTGGCGACGGCCCACGCAGCAGTCGCCTCGGTGCATCCGATGGCGAGCGAGGTGGGAGCGCAGATTCTCCACCGCGGTGGCAACGCCGTTGACGCGGCGGTCGCGGTGGGCTTTGCGCTCGCCGTGGTGCATCCCTCGGCCGGCAACATAGGGGGCGGCGGCTTCATGGTGATCCGCCTCGCCGATGGCTCGGTATACACCATCGACTACCGCGAGACGGCCCCGGGACGGGCCACCCGGGACATGTATCTCGACTCCGCCGGCAACCTCACGGACAAGGGCCTGATCGGACACCTGGCTGCCGGAGTGCCCGGGTCCGTGGCCGGACTCACCGAAGCCCAGCGCCGCTTCGGCGCACTCGAGCTCTCCGAGGTGATGAAGCCGGCGATCCGACTGGCGGCCGAAGGCCACGTGCTCGACGAGTCCCGCGCGCGGGGAATCGAGCGCACGGCGGAGCTGTTCAGCCGCTTCGAGGCCTCCCGCCGCAAGTTCCTACTGCCGAGCGGTGAGGCCCCGCCGCAGGGCTACCTCTTCGTCCAGCCTGGCCTGGCCCGTACCCTCCAAGCGATCGCCGACAGTGGAAGGCGCGTATTCTACGAGGGCTACATCGCCGACCTCATCGTGGCGGAGATGGAGCGCGGAGACGGGCTCATCACGAAGCAGGACCTCGCGAGCTACCGCGCAATCTGGCGCGACCCGATCGTGATCGACTACCGCGGCCACACCATCTACTCAATGGCCCCGGTGAGCTCGGGCGGGGTCACCATGGGCGAGATCCTCAACATGCTCGAGGGCTTCGAACAGCTGCCCACGTTCGGAAGCGCCGAGCACGTGCACCTTCTGACCGAGGCCATGCGGCGCGGCTTCGTTGACCGAAACCACTACCTGGGCGACCCGGGATACGTGGAGATGCCGCTCGCCATGCTGCTATCCAAGGGCTATGCCGCCGAGCGGCGCAGCAGCATCGACCCGACGAGGGCCAGCGCCACTCCCGAGCTGCGACCGGGCAGGGGCGAAGGGAATCACACGACGCACTACTCGGTGGTGGACGCCGATGGGAACGCCGTCAGCGTTACGACGACCCTCAACTTCGGCTACGGCAGCAAGGTGACCGTGGCCGGCGCGGGATTTCTGCTCAACGACGAGATGGACGACTTCACGAGCGCGCCGGGCCAGCCCAACATGTTCGGCCTCGTCCAGGGGGAGGCCAACGCGATCGAGCCCGGCAAGAGGATGCTCTCGTCGATGACCCCGTCCATAGTGCTGGACACCGACGGAGAACTCCTGCTGCTGGTCGGCTCCCCGGGCGGGCCCACGATCATCACTACCGTCACCCAGGTGATATCCAACGTGGTGGACCACGGCATGACGCTGCGCGAAGCGGTGGGAGCGCCACGCATCCACCACCAGGCGCTGCCCGACCGGATCCTGTACGAGCACGGCGGCCTCAGAGGCGACGTGGCGAGGAGCCTGGAGCGAATGGGCCACGTGGTGGAGGAGCGTGGGGGTTTCAGCGGTGAGGTCGCTGCGATAATGCGGACCGCGGACGGCTGGGTCGCGATCCACGATCCGCGCTCCGGCGGAGGTTCGGCAGGCTACTAGCGGTGGTCCCCGGGGCGACCTGGCGTCGGCCTCGGGGTGCAGCTAAGTTCCTAGCGCGGTACCGTATGTTGTTCGGGCGGCGAGTGTTACGCCGCCGGCAGATGCAACCCAGGGTTGTGGTGAGCGAGGTCCGAATCCCATGAACATCGATGCATTGTCCAAGACGGCCCGGGAGATCGTGTCACCCGGACGCGGCATTCTGGCGGCCGACGAGAGTTCCCCGACGATTGCCAAACGGTTCAAGTCGATCCACGTGGAGTCCACCGAGGAGAACCGGCGGGCCTACCGCGAGCTGCTCTTCACCACTAGGGGCGCGGGCGAGTTCATCGGCGGGGTGATCCTGTTCGACGAGACCATCCGGCAGTC
>JAUVTI010000234.1 GCA_030601605.1 Gemmatimonadales bacterium | reverse complement strand
GCTGCCCCCCCCGGGGGCCATTATGTTGAATAAACACCACGACTTGGGCAACCTGGCGGTTGCGCAGGCTGACGAATTGACGAACACGAAAGCGATTACAGCTCTCATCGATATCCGACCCCCGGCGGGCAAATCTCCTGTCCGGCATCCCGCAGCGGGCGCGGCCCGCGGCGCGGATGCAGAGGTGATTCGCCCCATTCCGTGCCACGCCGCCATCCTCTAGGCTGAGAGACGAATGAGCGCCACTGCGATGCGCACGCACCGCTGCGGCGCACTTCGCGCGGACCACATCGGCGCGCGAGTGCGGCTCGGCGGTTGGGTCCACCGGCGCCGCGATCTCGGGGGGTTCATCTTCCTCGACCTGCGCGACCGCGACGGGATCGTGCAATGCACGTTCAGTCCGGATTGGACGGCGCCGGATGTGATGGAGCTCGTCGCTCAGGTGACCACGGAATCGGTGGTTTTGGTGGGCGGGGAAGTGGTGGATCGGGGCGGAGACCGCAATCCCGAGATGGCGACTGGCGACATCGAGGTTCACGCTGACCAACTCGAGGTCGTGGGGCCGGCAAGGCTCGAGGCACTGCCCATCCCGGTGTGGCGCACCAAGGGCGAGGATCTGCCGGGCGAGGAGCTGCGCCTGCTGCACCGGCACCTGGATCTTCGGCGGCCGGAGCTGCTGCAGAACTTCGTTCTGCGTCACCGGCTGCTGCAGCGCGCGCGAGCCACGCTCACGGAGCTCGAGTTCTATGAAGTCGAGACGCCCGTGCTCACGAAGCCCACTCCCGAGGGCGCACGCGACTACGTGGTCCCATCGCGAGTTCACAAGGGGCAGTTCTACGCGCTGCCGCAGTCACCACAGCTCTACAAGCAACTGCTGATGATCTCGGGCTTCGACCGCTACTTTCAGCTTGCCAGGTGCTTCCGCGACGAGGATCTGCGGGCCGACCGGCAGCCGGAGTTCACGCAGATCGACATCGAGGCCTCATTCGTATCGCCCGAGGACCTGTACCAGGTGTTGGAAACGCTGCACGTCGCGCTGTGGAACGAGGCGGGCCAATCCGTGACGACGCCGTTCCCCCGTCTGGCGTTCGCTGAGGCGATGGAGCGCTACGGCAGCGACAAGCCGGATTTGCGCTTCGGCCTCGAGCTCAGTGACTTGACGGGCCTTCTGGGTGGGCGTGGCTTCCGGGCCTTCGACCAGGCGGCGGAGGCCGGCGGGCGCGTGCGGGGACTGCGCGTTCCCGGCGGCTCGGCTCTCTCGCGCAAGCAGGTGGATGCCCTCGGGGAGCTTGCAAAGGGCGCGGGCGCCGGAGGCCTTGCCACCCTGAAGCACCAGGACGGCAAGCTCACCGGACCGCTCGCCAAGCTGGAGGGAATGACCGCCGAGCTGGCCGGGCTGGAGGACGGGGCGCTGCTGCTCGCGACGGCGGGACCCGATCATGTGACGTCCAAGGCGCTGGACGCCGTGCGCCGCGGCGCGATTCGCGCTCTCGAGCTGGAGCCCAGCCGGCCGCACGCGTTCTGCTGGATCGAGCAGTTCCCGCTGTTCGAGTGGGAGCCGGACGGCGAGCGCTGGTTCGTGGCGCACCACCCGTTCACCGCGCCGCATCCGGAGGACGTCGAGTTGCTGCGGGCGGGCGAGCGCAGTGGGGTGCGGGCGCTCCACTACGACCTCGTTTACAACGGCAACGAGCTGGGCAGCGGGTCCATCCGGATCACCGATCCGGAGATACAGTTATTGGTGTTCGATATGCTGGGCATCTCGCCGGAGGAGGCCGATCATCGCTTTGGCTTCCTGCTGCGCGCGCTCCAGGCGGGAGCGCCTCCGCACGGCGGCTTCGCGGTCGGGTTCGACCGCGTGGTGATGCTCCTGGCCGGCGGGGAGAGCCTGCGCGACGTCATCGCGTTTCCCAAGACGACCGCCGCCCGGGCGCTGTTCGAGGATGCGCCCACGGTTCTGGATCAGGCCGAGCTGAGGGATCTCGCGCTCAGGGTGGACAACGCATGAGCAAACAGGTCACGCACCGGATATCCACGGAGGGAGCCGATCCGTTGTCGCTCTCCGGCGTGAACGACAGCAACCTGCTGGAGCTGGAGCAGGCCATGGGCGTCCGCGTGACGATGCGGGGTGAGCAGTTCAGCGTGGCGGGCGAGCTGGAGGCCGTGGAGCAGGCGACGCGCGTTGCGAACGCGATGGTGGACCTGGCGCGCATGGGCGAGGTGGTGAGTCCCGAGGACGTGCGTCGGCTGGTGGCCGACGGGGGTCGCGATGCCCAAATGGCCAACGGCGACTACAAGATCCTGCTGCCCGGCGCGCGCCGCGTGGTTCAGCCCAAGTCGCAGGGCCAGCGCGAGTACGTGGCCGCGATGCGGGAGAATGAGATAGTGGTGAGCATAGGTCCGGCGGGCACGGGCAAGACATACTTGGCAGTCGCAATGGGAGTGGAGGCCCTCACCCGCAAGCGGGTTCGCCGTCTGGTGCTGGCGCGGCCGGCGGTCGAGGCTGGCGAGCGGCTTGGGTTCCTCCCGGGCGACCTGCAGGCCAAGGTGGACCCGTACCTCAGGCCGCTGTACGACGCGCTCGAAGACATGATGCCCCAGGAGCGGATGCAGCGGGCGCTGGAGACACGAACGATCGAGATCGCGCCGCTCGGGTACATGCGGGGCCGCACGCTGCAGGACGCATTCGTGATCCTCGATGAAGCCCAGAACGTCAGCAACATGCAGATGAAGATGTTCCTCACCAGGTTGGGCCTGAACTCGCGCG
>JAUVTI010000101.1 GCA_030601605.1 Gemmatimonadales bacterium | reverse complement strand
TTCTCATTGGGCATCCCTCTCCGTGCCGCTGCCGGACACGGAGAGGGATGATTCCGCCCCGTTCCGGATCCTCTGCCTCGGCAACGACCTGCTGGCGGACGACGCACTGGGCATCGTGGTGGCGGACCTGCTGCGAACCCGCCTCGGGGACGACTGCGAAGTGGTAGCAACGACGGAGACGGGCTTCCGGCTGCTGGACTACCTGCTGCATGCGCGGCGCATGATCGTCGTGGATACGGTCATGACCGGCCAGGCTCCGCCCGGCACCATGTACATCGTCGAGGAGGACGATCTCCGCGACACGCCCGGCGGCTCGCCGCACTACGTAGGTCTGTTCGAGGCGCTGGCGGTGGGCCGCATGCTGCAGCAACCAGTTCCCGACGAGATGGTGATCGTCGTGGTCGAGGGTGGTGATTGCCGCACGGTGGGCGGCGACATGGGAGCGGCGGTGAAGGACGCCGTCCCACGCGTCGTCGACCTCATCGAGCGGATCGTGCAATCGACAACCGCTGATGGGTTCAACCTGGAGGGCCTCGGCACACAGCCCTGAAGGCTGAGGCCCGGGAGCGACCGAATGCTGCCAAAGCCGAGTCCGAAGGAGGTCGACCGCAAGGGACGCCTCGCCGCCGAGGCGCACGGGGTCCCCAAGCAGGACCCTGAAGTGCGCCGGCACAACTTCCAAGAAACCTACCTGCCGTTCGATCCAGAGACGGCGATGAAGGAAGCGGAGCGCTGCATCCAGTGCCCGGGCGCGAAGTGCGTGAAGGCGTGCCCCCTGCACAACGACATTCCCTTGGCGCTGTGGCAGTTGGAGCACGGCAACTTCGAGGACGCCGCCAAGGTGTTCCGCATGACGAGCTCCATGCCCGAAGTGTGTGGGCGCGTGTGCCCGCAGGTGCTGCTGTGTGAGGGGGTCTGCATCTACATCAAGAAGGGCAAGCCGCCCGTCCCCGTGGGCCGACTCGAGGCTTTCGTTGCCGACTACGAGCGCACCCACGGCGGGTTCGTCATCGAGAAGGAACCCGCGACCGGCCACCGTGCCGCAGTCGTAGGAGCGGGCCCGGCCGGCATCACGGTTGCCGAAGATCTGGCGAAGAAAGGGCACGCCGTGACGGTGTTCGACACATGGCCCGCACCCGGCGGCGTCATGCGCTACGGGATCCCGCAGTTCAAGATGGACCACCACGTGGTGGACGACAAGATCGACTACCTCAAGGCGCTCGGCGTGGAGTTCCGCTTCAACACGACCATAGGCAAGGACATCGGGATCGACGAGCTGGTCGAGCAGGGTTACGAAACGGTGTTCCTGGGCGTCGGCGCCGGCGTGGGCGTCGAGTTCAAGGTGCCGGGGGCGGATCTCGACGGGGTGTACAGCGCCACGCCGTTCCTGATCAGGGGCAACGTGGATGAGGAGAAGAGGCCCCAGGATCTCAAGAAACCGCCCATCGTGGGTAATCGCGTGGCCGTGATCGGCGGCGGCGACACCGCGATGGACTGCGTGCGGACTTCGGTGCGCCTGGGCGCGGCGGAAGTGATCTGCGTGTACCGCCGCACCGAAGTCGAGATGCCCGGCAACGAGCGAGACCGCCAGTTTGCCAAGGAAGAGGGCGTCGAGTTCCACTGGCTCACACAACCGGTGCGGCTCATCGGCGATGACGAGGGCCGTGTGGCAGCGATGGAGTGCATCCGCATGGAGCTGGGCGAGCCGGACGACTCCGGCCGCCGCCGGCCGGTGCCGATCGAGGGATCTGAGTTCACGATGGAGGTGGATACGGTCATCTCGGCGCTCGGGTACTGGCCCGATCCGCTGCTCGGCGAGAAGACGCAGGACCTGGCAACGCACGACTGGGGCCTCATCACGATCGACGAGGAGACCGGCGCGACCAGCCGCAGGAACGTGTTCGCCGGCGGCGACGACGTGCTGGGACCGAACCTGGTCGTGACGGCCGTGGCGCAGGCCAAGGTCGCGGCAAAGGCCATGCACGAGTATCTGATGGGGCTTCCAGGCAAGGTCGACGCATGAAGCGGAGAGCCGTCTACCGCGCGCCACGATAGCCTCTGGTTGGTCGGGAAGCGGGATAGGTGAAACGGGAAACGTACTGCGAGGGGTCGTACGCTTCCCGCTTCCCGTTTCCCGGCTGTCGTGTACCTTCCCCGCGATGCGTGAGTCTCCCGATACCCGTTGCGCGGTCATTGCACTCGCGGGCAAGCCCAACTCCGGTAAGAGCACCCTGCTGAACGCGATAGTGGGTGCGAAGCTCGCCATCATCAGCGCAAAGCCGCAGTCGACGCGCCAGCCGGTGGTGGGAATCCACACTGAGGGCGAGACCCAACTGGTGTTCGTGGACCCACCCGGCCTGCTCGAGCCGCGCTACTTGCTGCAGCAGGCGATGATGGAGCAGGTGATGGATGCGCTGCGCGGGGCGGACGCGATCCTGCACCTCAGCACGCTCGCCGACGGAGCGCCGCCGCCGCTCGAGGAGCTCGTACCCGCCGATGCGCTCAAGGGGCAGCCAGTGGCTACCGTGCTCACGGGCGCCGATCTCGTACCGCCGCACGAGCGGCCGGCGACGGCGCCACCCACGTTCCTCGTCGGCGCTACCACGGGCGAGGGAGTGAAGGAGGTCCTGGAGTGGTGTCGCGAGCAGGCGCGGCCCGGTTCGTTCCGCTACGACCCGGAGGACATCAGCACGCAGCCCCTGCGGTTCTTCGTCGCGGAGTTCGTGCGGGAGGCCGCGTTCGAGCTGCTCGACGAGGAGCTCCCCTATGCCCTGGCAGCCGAGGTGGACGAGTTCCGGGAGGACTCGGACCCGGTGTATATTCGGGTTACCGTGCACGTTGAGCGGGAGTCACAGAAGGGGATCGTGATCGGAAGCAACGGCCGCACGATCAAACAGCTCGGCGCGCTGGCTCGACAGAGCATCGAGCACCTGCTCGGCAAGCGGGTGTTCCTGGACCTCTGGGTCAAGGTGCTACCCAAGTGGCGCCGCTCTCCGCAGCGGCTACGCGAACTCGGCTTCCCCCTACCCGGTACGAGGAACACATGAGTCTCTCACCCGACCTGCTGGAGATCCTGGTCTGCCCCAAGTGCAAGGGGGAGCTCGAGTACCGGGAGGAGCCCAAGGAGCAACTCGTCTGTCACGCGTGCCGTCTCGTGTACGCAGTGGAGGACGACATCCCCATCATGCTGATCGATGAGGCGACGCCGCTTTAGCGTCGGCGCACTCACTCTTCTTCTCGCTGCTTCGCCCCTTCGGGCCCAGGGATCTGACAACCCGGAGTCGGGAGGAGCAACGTTCCTCCTGTTGCCGGTCGGCGCCCGCGCCGCCGCGCTGGGCCAGGCGGCAGCGGCCGACGCGGGAGACACCGAAGCCGCGTTCTGGAACCCCGCTGGGCTGGCGACCATCCCCAACACCGTCATTGCGGCACACTACTCCTCCACGTTCGCGTCCAACAACACGGCACTCTCGGCCTACTTCCCGGCCAACCGGCTGGGGGTGCTCGGAGTCTCGGCCTACCTCGTCGACTTCGGCAGCCAGGAGGTCTCGGTCGGCCCGGGCGGGGTGATCGGCCGAATCTCGCTCAAGAACATCGAGTTGCTGGCTTCGTACGCCACGGAGCTCGGCTCCCACTTCGCCCTCGGCGTCAACTACAAGCTGATTCAGTTCCGCCAGGACTGCTCGGGTGACTGCCGCACCCTGCGGAGCATAGTGGGCACGACTCACGGCGTTGACGTGGGCCTGCAGTTCGCCGCGGGGGCCGACGACAACCTCAGGATCGGAGCGGTGCTCCGCCACGCCGGATTCAAGCTCCAGCTGGAGAACAAGGATCAGGCCGATCCGCTGCCGACCCGGCTGCAAGTTGGCGTGGCGTACCGCGTGTTCCTGCCGCAGCCGGAGAACTCGCCGGAGCGCATGGATGCGCGCTTCCTCGTGGACCTGCAAGACGCGCTCAGTGGGCCAACCGACCCGGATGCCCGTATCGGAGTGGAACTGGGATACGGCCAGATCGTGCGGCTGCGGGCCGGGTACGCGTTCCTCCATTCGGAGACCCGCGGTCCATCTGTGGGCATTGGGCTGCGCTTCGGCAAGTTCGCATTCGACTTCGCGCGTGTCTTCTACGACTCGTCGACGTTCGACGAGCCGGTGTACCTCAGCCTGGAATTGGCCTTCTAGTGCGCCGGAGCCTCGCCTGCCTCGCCACGGTCTGGACCGTACTCTGCGCGGACGCCTGGGCGCAGGGAAGCCCACCCCCGCAGAGCCTGGCGTTGCTGCCGCACACCCCCTGGGAAGCGGCGCCCGACACGGCGGCCAAGCCGCAGCGGGCGACCTGGCTTCCACCGGTCTCGTCGCTGCTCATCCCGGGCAGCGGCCAGCTCATGATGGGGCAGGAGCGCGGCGCCATCTACCTGGTATTGGAGGCCCTCTTGCTGACCCAGGCCGTCAGCTTCAGCTCCGAGGGGGGACGGGAGAGCGACCGTTACCGCGCCCTGGCGTTCACGGTGGCCCGGGCGCCGTTCGATCCGGTGAAGCCCGACACAGCCTTCGAGTACTACGAGAAGGTCGCCGAGTTCATCGAGAGCGGCCCTTTCGACACCGATCCCGGACCGGCGCTGGTCCCCCCGACTGACGAGCGCACCTTCAACGGGTTCCAGTGGGACCTGGCCCGGCGCACCTTCTTCGCGGATCCCGACGACCCCCCACCGCCCAACTCTCCGGAGTACCAGCGCGCGCTCGAGTTCTACCGGCAGCACGCCGTCGGACCCAACTTCATCTGGACCTGGCGCAACGCGGGCCTGGAGCAGGACCTCTACCGCCAGTCCATCCGCAGGAGCGACGACGCCTTCCGCCGGGCAACGACCTGGTTCGGTCTCCTGCTGGCGAACCACGTCCTGAGCTTCGTGGACGCCTTCATCTCGACGCGGCTGGCCGGAAACGAGCACCAGCTGGAGGTCGAGTCGGCGCTCCTGGATCAGGGCCCGGGCCAGGCGCCCGTGTGGCAGCTAGGCCTCAAAGTGGGGTTCTGAGGGCTGCCAGCCCCGTCGGGAAGGCCTCCCGGGACTGTGACTTAGCTCATTTGACTTGGCAGGGGGCGACCTCTAAGTTTGTCCGACTTCGTCGATTAGGAGCCCAGGAGACCGGTGCGGACGCGCCCAACGGTACTCTACTATTCCCCCGCTGAGCGTCCGGTACCCGATCTGATCTCGGCCTGGGTGGAGGAGCATCCTCTCCCGCTGCTCACACTCCACGAGCTCGAGGCCGTCGAGACACAGGCGCTCCGCAATCCGCCGGCCCTCATCATAATCGATGCTGATGGGGCGGGCTCGGACGGGCTCAAGCTCTGCCGCTCCCTGAAGGAGGATCCGTACACCGCCATTGTGCCGGTGGCCTTCGTGGCCGGTGGACACGCATCGGATCAGGTGCGCTCCTGGTTCGATGCCGGCGCCGACGAGGTACTCACTCCGATCATCGCGCCCGACGAGCAACGCAGCAGGCTGGGCGTGCTGCTGTCGCGCACCGCACGCAACGTGGCGGTGCACCCGTCCACTCGGCTGCCCGGCACGACCGAGATCGAGCGACAGATTCGCACCCGCCTGGACGGTGGGGAGATCTTCGCGGTCTGTTACGCCGATTTGGACCACTTCAAGGAGTTCAACGACCGGTACAGCTACTACGACGGCGACCGCGTTATCTTCATCCTGTCGCGCATATTGCGCGACGTGGTGAAGGGGATGTGTCCGAGTGACGGCTTCGTCGGTCACATTGGAGGGGACGACTTCATCATGGTCCTGCCCATGGAGATGGTGCAGGAGGTTTGCAGTGAGGTCATCGCCGTGTTCGACGCTCTCATCCCGTTCCAGTACAACGCCCAGGATCGCAGGGCGGGGTACTTCTTCGGAAAGGACCGGCGCGGACACCTCCACCGCGTACCGCTGATGACGCTGTCCATCGGAATCGTGACCAACGAGCGTCGCACCTACAGCCACCCGGCCGAGGTGAGTGAGCTGGCCACGGAAATGAAGAGCTACGCGAAGACGCTGCCGGGTTCCGTGTTCGTCGTCGACCGTCGACGCGACACCGGCCAATAGGCCGTTGGAGATGCACCAATGAACGTCAGCTGTTCCTCTTGCGAGACGGTCTACCGGGTCGATCCGGCGAAGGTGCCGGCGGAAGGCGTTCGCGCGCGCTGCTCGGTGTGCTCGAACGTGATTGAGGTGAGCCCCGCCGGACAGGCTCCGGCGCCCCCGGCGCCGCGGGAGACCACACCCCAAGTCCGGGCGGCGGCGCCCGAGCTGCTGGCAGCTCCGGTCGAGCCGACATTCGTGGCCACCGAGCCTCCGGCTCCCAGGCCGGCTGAGCCGGCGCCGGCTCCAGTGGCACAGACGCCGCTCGCTCCGGCCGCCGCGCCTCAGGCCCCGCTGGAGGCAAGGCCCCAGCCAGCGCCGGAGGTAAGGCCGGCAGCCCCCACACCCAAGCCGCCCGTGAAGGCGGAACCCCCGCCGCAGACTCCGACACCGGCGCCTCCCCGGAAGACGCCGCCGCCGCGGCCTCGGGTGACCCGGCCCATATCGGCACCCAGACGGCCTGGCCCCGCTGCCCGGCCGGCGGTCGAGCGGCCCAGCGCCCCGGTGTTCCGTCCGGGGCCCGGCAAGCCGATGGCGGCGCCGCCGGTACCGCCTGCGGCTGCCCCCAAGTCCGCCGCTCCGGTCGCGGAGGCGCCGGCGGCAGCCACCCAGCCACCTGTCGTCACACGGCCGATCAACCCGTTCATGTCGCAGGATCCGCAGCAGAAGGCGCGGCGGCTAGCCCGAGCCCTCATATCCGACATGATCGTGTACCAGCCGGAGAAGCGGCAGCGCGCCCTCGCTGAGGGCCGGCTCAAGGATGAGTGCGAGGAGGAGATCAAGAAAAGCTGGGAGGAGTACGTGGGGCAGGTGGGACGGGACGTAGCAGAGTCCAATCCGTACTTCACCGAGGCGCTGAACGAGATCCTGGCGGGGGGGCAGCAGCTCTTTTAGGTTGGTAATCACTTCCTGCCTGGCTTATATTTGGCCAGTTTGCGAGCCGTCGCCTCCAGGTTGGAGGAGACGGCTCAACGTATGCCCGACTTCACGGAGCAGAGGAAGAAACAATGGCCGACGACACCCACTCACGGCTTGCGGAGCTCGAGCG
>JAUVTI010000065.1 GCA_030601605.1 Gemmatimonadales bacterium | reverse complement strand
ATTGGTGGCGTCCTGTTGATCACCACCGCACAGTGGATCATCGTCCAGCTCTTGCGGGGCGCCAGCGCGGCGGAGGCCGGCCCCCGCGGCATCGCCCGTCTGGTGGTCTACTACGCGACGCAGCTCATCCTGTTCGCTCTGCTCGCGCGCGTGATCGGCTCATGGATCGGCGTGGGACGCTACAACAAGTGGATGCGCCCGGCGTTCCTGCTCACCGACTGGATGGTGGAACCACTGAGGCGCATCATACCGCCGCTCGGCATCATCGACGTTACACCGCTCGTCGCGTGGTTTCTGCTGTTGCTGCTCAGGGGATGGTTGATACGGTTGATATGAGAACGACGGGGAAGGGGGAACGGGGAACGGGGAAGGGTCCCGACCCCGCCTCACCCACCACTACTCTCGACATACACGTTCAACCCAGGGCGAAGCGGACCGAAGTGGTCGGCTGGCACGGCGACGCCATCAAGATCCGAGTGGCGGCGCCGCCGGTGGACGGCGCGGCGAACGACGCGCTGGTGCTCTTCCTGGCCGAGCAACTCGGAGTGGCGCGCGCGGCGGTCACGGTTGTGGGTGGCGCTACCGGGCGCCGCAAGCGCGTGGCGATTATCGGGATCGAACGGGAGCGGGCGCTGGAGGTGCTGGGCGTGGGTTAGCCGCTCACTCCTGCGGCTCGGCCGAGAGCCGGGCCATGGCGTCACGCGCTTCGGTCACCCAGGGCTGCAGCTCGGGATCGGCGTCCTCCCACAGGTCCACGAACTTCCCGGAGCATGCGATCGCCCTCACCCGCTCGCCGCGCTCCTCGTACAGCTCGCCGAGGCGCATGTAACCGTGCGCCAGGTGGCCGCCGTCGTACCAGATTGCCGAGGACGGGACCTCGACGAAGTACTCCAGCATGATCCGCGCCGAGTCGGTCTGGCCCCTGCGCTCGTAGGCGCTGGCCAGCCACGGATGGGCACAGGTGTAGCACTCGTTCCCGACGGCGAAGCGCCAAAGCTGCGTGATGGCTCCCTCGCGGCGCCCCGCGCTCAGCGCAAACACCGCCTCTGCGCCTTCTCCCCACTGCTCGGCATCCCGACTGTGGTCGGCCTCGGGCGTGGCCTCGTACTCGGCGATGAGCTCGCGTGCCCGCTGCGGATCGTCGGCCGCCGCGTACGCCAGCGCCAGGTGACCGTAGGGCCGATCCAGCGGCCTCAACGTCTCTAGGGGGAACCGCCCGAGCGCTTCCTCCAGCACCCGGCGCGCGTATACCGGATCATCCAGGACCATGCGCTCCACCACCGCCCGCCGCGCGGCTCGCAGCAAGTAGAGCCCCCCCAGATTGCGGTCGGCGGTGATCGCGAACGACCTCCCCCACTGCCGCCTGGCCGAGGCGATCTGCCCCCGCATCGCCGCGAGGCTACCGAACCACTCATACGCGATGGCTTCCCAATAGACGCGGCCGCGCTGCTCGGACACGATGTCGAGGCCCTGCGCTTCCGCATCGTCATAGTCTTTGCGCATAGCCGCCACTATCACGCGGTAGATGGCGACCTCGGGATTCCCCGGAAACCGCTCCTCCGCCCAGTCCAGCGTCACCAACGCGGAGTCGAACTGTCCCAGCCTGCCCTGCGCAGACGCGATGTTGGTGTAGAACAGCCGGTTCGTCGGGTCCACCTCGAGGGCTCGGCGGTAGTACTCCATGGATCGGGGAACATCGCGCAGCTTTCCGTAGAGAGTGCCCATGTTGTTGAGGGCGATGTAGTCGTCGGGGTAGACATCCAGCAGCGTGCTGTACGCGCTGATGGCCTGGTCCCGGTTCATGGTCACGACGAGGTGATACGCACCGATGACATTGTACCGTTCCCGCTCCGTGAGGCGGTCGCGATACTCGTACGCCTTTGTGGCCGCCTCCACGGCCCGGGAGCGGCGCTCGTCGTTGTTCTGCAGTACTATCGCCAGCTTGCGATGCGCCATGGCGAATGTGCTGTCCTGCTCCAGCGCGTCCTCGAGCAGCTGCATCGCACGGGCGGCATCCCCCTGATTCAAGGCCTGCATCCCCTGCGAGTAGAGCCGCAGTGCCTGCATGGACCCGGTCGTGACCCGGTCCAACGGATCGCTGCGGCGGATGCTGCGCAACGACTCGCCCAGGCGCTCCCGCAGCTTGGTGGAGAGTCGCTGCACCGCCGGGACGATCTCGTCCGCACCCCGCGCCGACTCCTGCTGTGCGGTGAGCACCTCCCCGTCGGCGGTCACGAGCCGCGCCGTCAGCGCATAGCCGCTCCCGACCGAGACGACCTCACCCGTCACCACACCCTTGATGCCCTCCCGCTGCGCGGCCTCCAACGCAATGGACGCATCGAGCCCCGCGGAAGGATCTCTCTCCATACGAGTGAGAATGCGACGCACCTGGGCGGGGTCGGCAATGGTCACCAACGGCGATTGGGAGAGTCCGATGCGCATCAGCTCGGTCACCGTGGCACCGTGCGTCGAATCGGACGTGCGGTTCTCGAAGTCAGCCAGGATCAGCTGATCCCGTTCGGCAATGGCCCCGGTCGCGATGAGCGTTCCCATCGGGCCGATGCCGAGCACTCGCATCCCGCTGTAAGCCACGGTCACAGCGGCCAGGGCCCCGAACCCAAGCAAGCCCCCGAGGAGCGTACGACGCCAAGTGAGCCAGCGCCCTAGCCCGCCACCTCCGGGAGCGCCGGCTACACGGCGCCGCTCGGTCAGGCTGGTGCCAATCACGATGGGCATCCCGATCACCAGCAGCGCGATCGCCGCGGCGAACACCCACCCGGGAAGGCCCAGCTGCATCATCAGCAGATAGACGACCGCGAGCAGCAGGAGCGCGCCCAGGGCAAAGACAGCGCCTGCCCGGAGCGGGTCGGACCATACACCTCCCAGCGCCGCTCCCGGCATCACAGCCGGCGGCACGGTCACGGCAGCCGGCCGCAGCGCCTCGGCAAACTGCGCGGCGGGACTGAACCGGTCGGCGGGCGTCTTGGCGAGCACCCGCATCAGTGCCGCGGTAACCTGTGGCGGTACGGCGGGCCGCAGCGTAGCAACGGAGGGCGGCTCGGCCATGAGATGCTGGTGCACGACGCTCTCGACCGTGGCTCCCGTGAAGGGCGGCTCCCCGGCCAGCATCTCGAACAGCACACACCCGAGGCTGTAGAGATCGCTGCGGCCGTCGAGGTCCCGTGCCCCTGCCGCCTGCTCGGGGCTCATGTAGGAGGGCGTGCCCACCGCCAGTCCCGTCTCGGTGAGCTGCGCTCCCCCCGCCGCCGTGATCGCCCGAGCGATGCCGAAGTCCGCGACCCGGGCGTGTCCGCCCCCGATGAGGATGTTCTCGGGCTTGATGTCACGGTGTACGACGTCGTGGCTGTGGGCGTAGGAGAGCGCGTCCGCTACTTCGCGGGCGATCTCCAGCGCGTCGTCCAGAGGGAGCTGCTTCTCGCGGTTGAGGCGATCGCGCAGCGACTCGCCCTCCACGAACGGCATGACGTAGTAGAGCAGGCCGTCGGCCTCGCCCGAGTCGTACAGGGGCAGGATGTGGGGGTGGTCCAACCCGGCCGCGATCTCGATCTCTCGCAGGAACCGCTCGGGACCGATGGCGCTGGCGAGCTCGGGGCTGAGCACCTTGATCGCGACCTGGCGCCGGTGCTTCAGGTCCTCGGCGAGAAAGACGGTGGCCATCCCGCCGCTGCCGATCTCCCGCTGGACGGCATAGCGGTCGGCCAGAGCGGCGGTGAGTCGGTCGATGATGGAGCTCACGGGAGGGCGCCTCCGGGAGGATCGGGTGTCTAAACTACGCGCTGCGTGGCGTTCGGGATAGTCGCAAACGGCCCGCGGCCGATGGTCAAGCTCGGAATCGCCCGCCCACGGCCCTAAGGTTCAGTTCAGCGCCGTCGCGTAGATGTTCCTAAAGTGCACCGGACTGCTGTTGTAACTCTGCAGCCCCATGTAGCCCCGCCGCGCGAAGTCCTCCACCTTGCCGCGTGGCTCCATCTCCCAATCCACTACCTGCTTCCCGTTCAGTTCTACCGTGATGTGATCGCCCTGGACGGTGATCACGTACTGGTTCCACTCCCCGGGTGGGTTGGATGCCTGCTCGCTGGGGGCCTCAGCGTCGTAGATCGCGGAGGTCTGATGGATACCCTCTGCGGCTTCGTCAATCTGGACTTCGAAGCTGTGATAGATGTAGTCGTCGCTCGTGGGAATTCCCGGCACTCGCACGAAGATGCCGGAGTTGGTCGCCCCGTCGGTGCTCTTGAACTCCAACTCGAGCACGAAGTCGCCGTACTCCCTGGCCGCGTACCAGAACAGGCCCATCCCTCCGTGCGACGTGAGGACGCCCGTCTCCCGATCCAGCTCGAAGTAGCCGGGGCCGTAGTGGTTCCAGCCGTGTTTCGAGTAGCGGCCGTCGTACGACTTCAGGATCTGCACCCGCTCGCCGACGTCAGCCACCTCCTCGCGAGCCGTTTCCACCTGCTGCACCTCGCACGCTCCGATCGAGAGCACAGCAACACCCACGAAGAACACTGCGACGCGTTTCATCGTCCCTCCCGCGGATTCCACTCGCCCTTCGCAACGGCCGGCACGAACGACTCCAGGTCGGGCGGCGGGAAGGCGATCGTCCTTTCCTGTTCTGCGCTCATGTAGGCGGTCATCAACAGCTCCGTCACTGCCACTCCGTCGCTGAAGTTCTCGTCGGGCCGCTTGCCCGCGAGAAACGACTCGACCATGTGCCGGTTTTCGCCCACGTAGCCGTACTCGGCCTCCTCATCGGCAACGATCGGCATGAGCCCCATCTCAGCGTTCTGCTTCTCGACCAGGTCCTCACCCGCCGCCCCCTTCACTTCCCTGCTGAAGAACAGCTTGGGACCTGCGTCTAGGGAGTTCACCGACAGGGAGTACTCGGGTCCCAGCAGCTCCATGCTGAGCCGCAGTCCCGCTCCCACGTAACACCAGGAGGTGGTCGCCTCGACGATGCGCTCGTTGCCCGCCTCGTCACGGTACTCGACCAGCGCGCGTGCGAAGTCCTCGGCCGGCCGGTTGGCGTAGTCGGTCTTTCCACCGCTGTCCTCCGCGAGCTTCGCGGCGTAATGCGGCTGCTGCCACTTCAGGCAGGACGTGTGTGCCGTGACCTTCACCGGCGTGAGCGTGTCCCGCTCCGCGCCGGGGGCGGTCAGCAGGAAGCGCGCTACCTCCACGGAGTGGCACATCATGTCGTTGAGCACGCCGCCGCCCTGCAGCTCTCCCTCCCAGAACCACGGCATGTGGGGGCCGCTGTGCTCCTCCGCCGCCCGAGCCAGGTATGGCGGACCGGTCAGCGCCGCGCCGCGGCTCCACAGAATCTCCCTGCCTCGGGTGATCGCGGGAGAGAACAGCTGATTCTCCAGGTAGCCGTCGAGCAGGCCGGCCTTCCGCACCAGCTCGAGCATCTTGCGGGCCTCGGCCACATTCCTGCCCAGCGGCTTCTCGCAGGCCACGCCCGTGAGCTCGCCCTTGCCGGACTCGATCGCGTGCGCGATCTCCTCCATGATCTCGATGCGAGTGAAGTTGGGCGCGCAGATCCACAGGGCGTCGATGTGCGTATCGGCCACCATGTCCGTGACCGACTTGTACGTACTCGCGTGCCCCACGCCGAGGTCGTCCACCAGCGCGGCCGCCGCTTCCGCCGTCTTCCTGCGGCCGCTCGCCACCCCTAGGATATCGGAGTCGCGCACGCCCACCCACGAGCGAATGTGGAACCTGCCGACGAATCCGCCTCCGACGATTCCCACCCCTAGTCTTCTGGTTTTCATCCTATGCCTCAGCGGCCGCCGGGGCGGCCTCCTCCCTGAAGAAGAGCAGGAACGCGACGGCGCACAGCACCGTCAGCGCGCACGGCACCAGGAACACGAGCGTCCAGTTCGTATCGGTGCCGACCGTGAACACGTCCCTTATCTTGCCGGCGAACAGGCTTCCCAGGAATCTCCCCAAGCCCAGCGCCACGATGGCGATCAAGCTCTGCGCCGACGCGCGTATGTCGGGCGGAGCCACCTTGTCCACATAGATGAACGCGGCCACGAAGAAGAACACATAGCAGAATCCGTGCAGTGCCAGCGACGTGAGCACCAGCCAGGTCGGAGATCCGACGGCGAAGATGATGTAACGCACCGGCCACGCGATGACCCCGATCGCCAGCGTTCTCCGCATGCCGTACTTCTTGAGGAAGTACGGCAGCAGTAACGCCATCACGAAGACCTCCGCAACCTGCGCTATCGTCATCACCGCGGGGACGTTGACGCTCGACACGCCGATCTTGTCCGACTCCAGGAAGGGCGCCGTGAGGATGTAGTAGAACTCGAGCTCGGTCGCGACCACGAACGTGATCCCGACGAAGATCGCGAACTCCTTCACCTTGAGCATCTTCACCGACTCGAGGAACGCCCACGGCTTCACTCCCTCCTTCTTTGGCGGGGTGTGCGGCAGCGTGAACGACTGCAGGCCCATCACGATCGACGCGATACCGGCCAGTACCAGCGTGTCGCCCTGCACGACGGGGGCCACCGAGTCCGCGGCCATACTGCGCCAACCGGTGAGCAGCCAGCCGGCGGTGATCCAGCCCAGCGTCCCCCACACCCGGATCCCCCCGAACTCCTTCTCGGAGTCATCCAGGTTGATCATCGCGATCGAGTTGGTCAGCGCCAGCGTGGGCGCGTAGAGGATGCAGTACGCCAACATCAACCAGAACATCACGCTGAAGTCGGTCGTCCGCGACACGATCAGCAGCAGAATGCCGCCCGTGAACGCCAGGAACCCGATCACCTTCTCCGAGGAGAAGTAACGGTCGGCAACCTGGCCGCCGATGAACGGCGATATGATGGTCGCCAGCGGCAGCAGCGCGTAAATCCAGCCCACCTGCGCACCGCTGAACCCGAGGTCGCGAATGAGGTACGCCGACAGCACGGGAGCCCAGGCTCCCCAGATGGCGTACTGCAGGAACATCATGATCCCGAGGCGCGTCTTGGTGCTCATGGCGCCCCTGGTGATCAGGCCAGGTATCTCCACTACACGATCCTGCGGCGCACCGGATCCCACTCCACCCTGCGGCCCTCCAGATATGCCCGCGTCGCCATGTGGCAGGTGATGGCCTCCTCGAACGCGACGTCGATGTTGCAGCTGGGCACGCCGCCGTCGCGGATCACGTCCAGCCAATCCTTGATGAGGAGGTGATACGCCGACACGCGGCGGCCGCCCCGGTAGGTAAAGAGCAACCCTCTGCTCGCGAAATACTGCTCGGTCGCCGACGTCACCGCGTCGATCCCCTTGAACCCGGGGCGGTACGTGAACATGGGCCGGGACGTGTCGATGATTCCGTCATCGATCTTCTGCTCGTACCGCGTGGAGCTGCGGTCGGCGGTCACGCTGAGTGCGCCGCTCACCTTCATGGACGCGTCGTGGCCCATGAACGTGAGGCCGCGGTAGGCGCCATTGGCCAGCGTCGCGCTGTACATGACCGTGAGATCCCGGTCCGGGTACTCATAGACGGCCTGGAACACGTCGGGTACGTCACGTCCGTCCTTGAAGTAGTAGATCCCGCCCGACGCGACCGCCGACTTGGGAATGCCCACCTTGAGGATCTGATTGACCCCATCGTACTCGTGCGACAGCAGGTCACCCGAGAGACCGGTTCCGTAGTCGTACCAGCAGCGCCAGCGGAAGAAGCGCTCCAGACTGAACGGCACCTTGTTCGGGGCCGGCTCCTGGAACTGCTCCCAGTCTATCGTCTCCGGGCTCCCCTCCTCGTGGATGTCCCACACCCACGCGCCCCACGGATCGTTGCGGTTGGTCGTGCCCTCGACGAGGGTGATCGGCCCGAGGATGTCGGCCTCGATGATCTCGCGGGCCTTGATGTGGCTCTCCGACTGACGATTCTGATGGCCCAGCTGGAACACGACATCCGAGTTCTTCACTGCCGCGCGCACGTCGTGCGCTTCCTGCTCGGTCCGCGTCATGCACTTCTCGCAGTAGACGTGGATGCCCCGGTTCACGGCGTGGATCGTAATGCGCGAGTGCCAGTGATCGGGAGTCGCGATGATCACCGCATCCACGTCGCCGGAATCCAACAGGTCCTGGTAGCGGCGATACCGCTTGGCGCGGGGGTTCGCGCCGCCGCCGCCGGGACGCACCTCCACCGCGGATGCGGCCATCGCCCTCTCCGCGCGGACGTCGAACACGTCGCACACTGCCGTGATCGAGATGTTCAGGTCCTCCTGGTTCATGTAGGTCTCGAGCCGCTTGTTGGCGCGGTCCTCCCGATGTGCCTCCGTGGCGCTCTCCACCCAGTCGGGGTGCGCGAAGCCCGCGTTGCGCACCAGCGACTCGCCTTCGCCGCCGAACCCGATGATGCCAACCCTGAGGTGCTCGCTCGGAGGTCTCGAGATCGCTTCCGGAATGACGGCTGGTCCGGTCTCGCTCACGCGCAGCTCGGACATGACCGCCTCGCGCCGGACGTCGTCCGCTGCCTTCTTCTTGAAGTAGTTGTAGAAGAAGACTCCGAAGATCGGTATCGAGAACAGCGCCTTGAAGAGGCCGCGCCGGCTCATCCGGCTCCAGTGTTCGGAGTCAGGGCTCTCCCCGCCGTGTTTGATGTTGTTTTCGCTCATCTCGGGAATCTCCTCAGGCGTGGGCCTGCTTCAGGGCCTGATGCTCCGGAGTGCGTTTCCAGAAGATCAACCGGTCCAGTCCGAACAGAGTGCCGGTCGGGAAGGCCAGCAACACGACCATGGCTGACAGCTCGATCAACACCTTGTTCACGACGAGGTAGCTCCCCTCGGCCGGCATCGCGTACGTGTAACCCGCGAAGGGCGGCGCCGCGATGTAGTAGAGAGCGAGCAGTACGACTCCGCCGATCGTGGCGGCGCGGGTAAGGCAACCCAGCATCAGTCCCAGCCCGATGAGCACGAGCCCCCACGAGTTCAGAAAGTCCACGACCCCCAGTACAGACGAGTTCGTTGCGAGCGAATAGAACAGCCCGCTGAACCACCACTGTGATTCGGCCAGATACCCGGCCGAAGTCCAGTACGGGTTGGTGAGCTTCGCGATGCCCTCGTAAAAGAAGTGCCAACCGATGAGGACCCGCAGGGCCACCAGCGCTGTGACCTGAAAGCTCGAGTACTGTTGCACGGATACCCGCATCACACCTCCTCAATTCCTCAGTTCTACAGAGCTGCGCTCTTCCAGCTCCTCGACCGCAGCTGACGCCCCTCGTTGTCGATGATGAGGCACTCACAGCCCGGCAGGGAGTCGATGAACTCGATTCCCTTGCGCGGCTCCATGACGAAGACTCCGGTCGCCAATGCGTCGGCCGCCATCGCGGATGGGGCCTGCACCGACACACTCTGGCTCAGGTCGGGCGACCTGCCCGTCCTGGAGTTCACGACGTGGTGGAACAGCCTATCGCGATCGAAGTAGATCTCGTAACTGCCCGAGGTAGCTACCGCTCCGTCCGTGAGATTCACGGTGTCGGGGAAGGACCCGCGCTTGGATGGATCCTGCACGGCGATGGTCCACGGCTTCCGTCCGGGCTTGGACCCGGCAGTGCGGATGTCTCCGCCGGCGTTGATCAGATAGCTCCCGATGCCGGACCGCTCCAGCTCGCCGGCGATCGCGTCCACGATGTAGCCCTTGGCGATGCCGTCGAGCGTGATTCCCATTCCCGACCTTGCGAAGCGGGCCGACCGCGACCCCACCTCGATGTTCTGCGATCCAACGAGCCCCAGGGCATCGGCGATCTCGGCGCGGCTCGGTTCGCTTGGAGTCGTCCCGTCCATGCGCTCCCGGAACAGGTTCACGAGCGGCTCGACCGAAATGTCGAACGCCCCTCCGCTCAGCCAGTGGTAGTACAGGGATCGCGA
>JAUVTI010000024.1 GCA_030601605.1 Gemmatimonadales bacterium | reverse complement strand
GCACCATCACCAGTCCTCGCTCGTAGGCGTCGAGCACGGCGGGGTGAACGTAGTACTTGCGGCACACCGCTCGGGTGTTGCCCAGCCGGTCGGCCACCTGGTCCACCGCCTGCACGATGTTCTTCATTGCCTGTCGCTCGGATGGGGCCGGTCCCAGCTCGCTCAGCGCCAGGGCGGCGGAAATGGTGCCCGCCCAGGTGCGGAAGTCCTTGGCCGTGACGTCCTGCCCGCTGATCTGCCGCAGGTACTCGTTGATGTCTCCGGAATCCACCGCCTGGCGCCGCTCCTCGTCGTCCAGATACTTGAACAGCTCCTGACCCGGCAGCTCCTGGCAGCGCTGCACGATGCGGGCTATGCGCCGGTCTGTGATCTTGGCCGAACGCGTGACCCCGCTCTTGCCGCGAAACTCGAACCGCAGGCTGGAGCCACGCACTTTCACGTGCCTGCTTCGGAGCGTGGTGAGACCGTACGACCGGTTGTTGCGCGTGTAGGCCACGTTGCCCACGCGGAACAGAGTGCGCTCGAGCAGCCAGACCACGGTGGCGAGCACCTTCTCGCGGGGGAGTCCCCGGCGCGACAGGTCTTGCTCCACCCGGTCCCGGATCAGCGGGAGCACCTCACTGAAGGCCAGCATCCGGCCGAACTTCGATTCGTCGCGCACCTCCCGGAACCGCGGGTGATACCGGTACTGCTTGCGGCCCTTGCTGTCGCGAGCGGTGACCTGGAGGTGGCCGTTGGGGTCGGAGCAGATCCACACCTCGGTCCAGGCCGGGGGGATGGCGAGGGCCTTGAGGCGCCGGCGCATGGCCCTGTCCCGGATGAGGCGCCCGTCGGGATCGTAGAAGGCGAACCCCCGGCCGGATCCCTTGCGGGAGATTCCGGACTCGGCGTCGGTCACGTAGGTGAGACCGGCCGCCTTGGCCGACTCGATGTGGGGGTCGGAGTGGTTGATCCGCTCAGCCGCCTCCGGGGAGCCCCGTCCGGCCGGACGGCCCAAGCCGGTCGGCGCGGGGACGGCACTCTGGGGCCCGGCCTGGGCCCTGGCAGGTGGCGGATCGTGACGCATGGGGCTCAAGCAAACACGAGGGGCGGGGCCCGGGCTGTGACGTAGAGCCCAATCACCGCTTGAAGTCCGACGCGATAATTCGTATCATACCATGAAATCAAATAGTGGTGGGACTTCGAGAGGCCTCCATGGCACGACGCGTCGGGCGTCCGAAAAAGCAACTATCCCGGGCGAAACACCTGTTCACGAGGCGGTTTCGGGCACTGGTCCACCTGGCCCATGAGGGCAACCTCAGCGAGGCGAGCCGTTCCACAGGACTGCCCTATCCCACCATCCGCGACCTCTACGTGGGGCGAACCTCCAATCCCAGCTTCCGCACGCTCGAGGCGCTCGCCGACTGCTACGGGATCGCGCTGGAGTGGTTCCGCGAGGAAGAGGAGCCCGAGGAGATCCCGATCGACGGGCGGACCGGGTACCTGCCACCCCACCCAGAGGCTTCGGGCGCCCGCCCCCATCTCCGGGAGGTGCTCATCCCGTTCGCGGCCTGGCCCATGTACCGCGTCTTCACGACCCTGGAGCGGCGGCTCTCGGAGGGCGAGCCCGGACCGGAGCGGCCCATCGTCGGCGAAGCGTCGGGTGACGCATTCCTGTTTCGGCTGACCACGTTCCTGTTTCAGCCGTTGCTCTCGGCCGAGCGCGCGGGCGCCCACGACGTGGTTCCGGAGGGGGCCGAACCGGGGGACGTTCCGGCCGGGAGGCGGGAGCAGTGGGTTGGGCGGCTGCGGGTGCTGGGCGCCATGTGGGAGGACGTGCTGGAGGACCTGCTTGGCTCTAGTGCCCTCCGCTGAAGCGCTCCAGGAATGCCTGCTCCTCGGCCGTCAGGCTCGCCAGCCCCTTGGCGCCGATCGTATCCAGGATGCGGTCCAGCTCGTCCCGGTTCACGTGGTGCAGCCCGTCGCGGCGAATGCTCTGCCAGCGCTGGACGTCCGCTGGTCCGCCCTTGGGCTTGAGGGGCGCGGCGGCTCTCTTGAAGCGCCGCGCCGGCGAGCGCCACTCGATGAACTTCAGGTAGAGGAACGCGCCGGCAAAGCCGCCCAGGTGCGCAAAGTGGGCCACTCCGTCTCTCGCCCCGCTGAAGCCGGCAAAGAGTGACAGGCCCGTAAGGAAGATCACGAGCCAGCGTACCTCGACCGGCAGCACACCCCAGATCCAGATCTTGTCACGCGGCCAGTACATGGCGTACGCCAGCTCGATGCCGAAGACCGCGCCCGACGCGCCGATGATCGGGATGTAGATGGGGACCACGCCGAGCGCCAGCCCCAGGATCGAAGAGAACACCGCCCCGGAAATCCCGCCGATGAAGTAGAGCGTCAGGAACTGCTGCGCCCCCAGGCGCAGCTCGAGGCGCCGGCCGAAGAGGTAGAAGATCCACATGTTGAACAGGATGTGCAGGAAGCCGCCGTGCAGGAACATGTAGGTGACCGCGGTCCACGGCCGCTGGAGCAGGGCGGCCGGCACGAACGCGAACTGCTGCCACACCCCCTGGGGGAGGGTGAGCTGCAGCAGGTACACCGCCGCGTTTGCGAGAATGAGACGCATAACCCAGGGGGTCATGGGTAGGAAGCCTAGATGGTTCCAGCGGCCGGCGCCAGCGGGGCGGGGCCCGGTCGCGCCGTCTCGCTTCCGCGCCCAACCTGGCGCGGTATCTTCAGGCACTCCGAACCCACCAAGGCGCCGAGATGCCCGAGAAAGGACTCCTCCAACGCAGGGACTCCCGCTCCACCGGAGCGGATATGGGAGGCGCAGCGTCCGTTGGGCTCCCGCCCGACCTCATCGAGAAGGCGGGCCGGCGGCTGGGCATTGCGGCCCTGGTGTACGCGGCCACCTACGCGCTGGCATACGGGTCGGGCCGGGTTGCGGGAGACTGGTCGGCAGTCTGGGGCAGCAACGCCTTTCCGCAGGTGCCGGATTTCGTCGCGGCGGGTTTCATAGCGGCGTCGATCGGGATCTTCTTCTTCGCGCGCAGCGGAGTGGTGACGGGACAGCGGCTGCTGGACATCGGACTCGTGTACGAGGTCGTGGCCGCGGCGGGGATAGACGTGCATCTGGCTTGGGGGGATTGGCCCGAGGGTGTGGTGGTGGGCGGGATCTCGTGGGTGTGCGTGTGGATCGTGTTGTTCCCACTCATCGTCCCCAGCACTACGGGGAAGGCTGTAGTTGCGTCGCTGGCCGCCGCATCTACGACTCCCATGCTCTACATGGTCGCGCTGGCCGGCGGCGCGCCGCCCATCGGCCCGGAGTCCCTGGTGCCCATGTTTGCCGCCAACTACATCTGCGCCGGCATCGCGGTCGTGGGGTCCCGCATGGTGTTCAGTCTGGGGTCCGACATAACCAAGGCGCGCCGCATGGGAAGCTACCGGCTGGTGGAGAAGCTGGGCGAAGGCGGGATGGGCGAGGTCTGGAAGGCAGAGCACCGCATGCTCGCGCGTCCGGCGGCGATCAAGCTGGTGAGAACCGGCGTGGGGTCCGGGTCTGGTCGGTCGGGCGGGAGTGGACAGCACCGCCTGGAGCGCGAAGTGCAGGCCACGGCACAGCTCCGCTCCCCGCACACGGTGGAGGTGTACGACTACGGGCTCACCGCGGACCGCACCTTCTATTACGTGATGGAGCTGCTCGACGGGGTGAACCTCGAGGAGCTCGTGAAGCAGTACGGCCCGATTCCCGCCGAGCGGGCCATCCCCATTCTGCGGCAGGTGTGCCACTCGCTGGTCGAGGCTCACGCCACCGGCCTGGTGCACCGCGACATCAAGCCCGCCAACATCTTCCTCTGCCGCTACGGGCAGGACGTGGACTTCGTGAAAGTGCTCGACTTTGGACTGGTCAAGCGCGCCGACGAGCAGTCGCGCGGGGACGTGAAGCTCACCGAGGTCGGAGCCTTCGCGGGAACCCCCGCGTACGGCTCACCCGAGGGCGCGGCGGGCGAGGGAGATGAGGTGGACGCGCGCAGCGATCTGTACTCGCTGGGGTGCGTGGCCTACTGGCTGCTCACCGGGCGCACGGTGTTCCAGGCGACATCGCCGATGCTCATGCTGGTCCAGCACATCAACGAGAAGCCGGAGCCGCCCTCGAAGTTGACCGAGCTCGACGTCCCAGCCGCGCTGGACGAAGTGATCCTGAGCTGTCTCGAGAAGGACAAGGCCGAGAGACCGGCCTCGGCCGAAGAGCTGGACGCGCGGCTCGGGGCTATCGATGTCGGCAAGACATGGTCTGCCGATCGGGCTCGGCAGTGGTGGGAGCGGCACCGACCGCGCCGCGTGGCGTCCGCTCCAGAGCCGTCCGAGGAGATCCCGCCTCAGGTAGTGAAGATCTAGCCGGTTCTCAGCGTCCCGGCCTGCGTGCCGCGAACTGCTCCACCAACTCGTCGTTGGTCTCGGTGCGCTTCATCAACGACAACAGCTCGGTCATCGCATCGGCGGACGACATGCCCGACAGCTGCTGCCTCAGCGAATGCGAGAGCTCCAGCATCTCGGGCGTGAACAGCCGTTCCTCCCTCCGCGTGGCGCTCGCGTTGAGGTCGATCGCCGGGTAGATGCGGCGGTCGGCGATCTCCCGGTCCAGCACCAGCTCCGAGTTGCCGGTGCCCTTGAACTCCGCGAAGATGACCTGGTCCATGCGGGACCCGGTGTCCACGAGTGCGGTCCCGATGATGGTCAGGGACCCGCCACCCATGTCGGGATGGATGTTGCGGGCGCTGCCGAGGAATCGCTTCGGCTTCTCCATGGCCTGGGCGTCCAGCCCGCCCGAGAGAGTCCTTCCGGTCCCTTTCTCGAGCGTATTGTAGGCCCGCGCGAGGCGGGTGATCGAGTCCAGCACGATCACCGCGTGCTGACCGCTCTCGACCAGCCTGCGCGCTCGCTCGAGTGTGAATTCTGCCACCTGGGCATGCCGGCTCGGGGGGAAGTCGAAGCTGGATGAGACGACCTCACCGAACCCGATCGACTCCATGTCGGTCACTTCCTCGGGGCGCTCGTCCACCAGCAGGATGAATAGCCGGGCGTCGGGGCGGTTCTTGACGATGCCCTCCGCGAGCGCCTGCAGCACCATCGTCTTTCCCGCTTTGGCGGGGGACACGATCATCGCCCGCTGTCCCAGCCCGATGGGCGATACGAGGTCGATCACTCGGTTGGTGTAGTCGGGTCCGCCGCGCCTGGTCAGCCCGCAATCCAGCACCAGTTGCTCGTTGGGGTGGATTGCCGTCAGGTCGCGAAACCGCGGTCGCCTCTTGAGCGACTCGGGCGGCTGGCCGTTGAGCTTCGTCAGCGTCGTGAGCGTGGGACTCTTGCCCTTGCCGCGCGGCTTGCCCACCTCGCCGGCGAGCTCGTCGCCAGTGCGAAGGTCGTGCTGCTGGATGAGCTTGCGGCCCACGTGCACGTCGCCGCGCGACGGCAAGTAGTGTTGCTCCTCGCGCCGGATGAAACCCGATCCGCGGCCGGTGAGCTCTATTACGCCGAGCGTTTCTGTCTCGGTCATGTCTGTTGCGACCTCCGGTGCTACGGGAGCCGGGCGCGCCCGATGGTGTTGGCGTCTGTGCCAAACCAGACGGTGCGCGTCGGCTCGTGGAAATACATGTGGCGCACGGTGCCTCCGCCGCTCACTATCTCGATGCTGTCCAGGAATCCGAGAGCCTTGGTGTCGAAGCCCACGAACTGATTGGGGTCCACGCTCGACTCCACGAACCAGAGGCGGTCCGCTTCATCCACTACCAGGCCGTAGGGGCCCGAGCGCGTGCCGCTCGGGGTCGTCCACTCCTGCACCGCCCCCGTTTCCGGGTCGAGGTGGCCCAGCCGCCCGCCCACGTAGTCGACGTACCAGACCTGGTCGTCAGCGGTGAGCACCAGGCGGCGCGGACGGGTCACGTCCCGCGGCAGCGGGTACTCGGTGAGCTCCATGGAGCCCGGATCCACCGTGGCGATCCTGTTGGAGCCGAACTCGGCTATCCACGGCGCGTTCTTCGAGTCGATGACGATTCCGTAGGGCCGCGCCGCGCGCGTCGGCACCGGGACCAGTCGGACTTCGCCGGTTGCCACGTCGAGCTTGCCAACGAAGTTGCCGCGTTGGACCGTGAACCAGATGTCGCCCTCGTGATCGAACACGAGGGTGTGCGGATCCGCCGCCGCGGGATCCGGCATCGGGTACTTGGTGATCTCACCGGTGGCCGGGTCCAGCCGGCCGATGTGGGCAGCCCCGTTGCCGGCGTACCAGACGAAGCCATCCCGGCCCACGATCAGGTTGTGCGGGCCCGCGCCAGGCTCCAGCTCATAGCGGTCGAACTCGCCGCTCTCCGGGTCGAGTACGGCCACGTAGTCCGCGCGCTGCCCAACGAACCAGACGCGTCCCTGCACGTCCACGTACGGGTCGCGGGGGCGGGTACCCTCCCACGGCACGGTCCACTCGGTTATCTCGACCTCCTGCGCTGCCGCAGGGGGTGCGATTCCCATCCACAGTGCCGAGAGGAGGCAAAGCGGTGCGAGCATTCTCACTACGGATACCTCATTAGTGCCTGCGGGGCGTGACGCAGGACCGTCACACCCCGTCGGCTGGTCCGAGGGGCCAACTCACGTAAGGCGGCAGGCTCAGACGAGCCGCCGCGGTTTACGCTTTGTGTCGGAAGGTGATTCGGCCGCGTGTGAGGTCGTACGGTGAGACCTCAACGGTCACGCGGTCGCCCTTGAGCACGCGAATACGGTAGCGCCGCATCCTTCCGGCGATCGTGGCGAGTACCGTATGGTCGTTCTCCAGCAGCACGCGGAAGGTGGCGTTCGGCAGCACCTCCGAAACCGTGCCCTGTAGCTCTATCGCGTCTTTCTTGGCCATGAGGCTATTGCGCGGGGCCGCCCTGATTTCTCAGGGCGGCCCCGTGCATTGGAGTGTTTACCTTCACTCGCTGGCCTGCTGTGGCTGTTCGCTGAGCATCACGACGTTCTCGGCCGCCGGGCCCTTTTCGCCCTGCACCATTTCGAACTCGACCCGCTCGCCCTCCTTGAGCGACCGGAACCCGGAGCCCTGGATCGCAGAGTAGTGGACGAAGCAGTCCTTCTCACCCTCGTCCGGCGTGATGAAGCCATAACCCTTGCCATCGTTGAACCACTTTACGACACCGCTCGTAGCCATTCTCCCACACCCTCACGATACTGGTTCTGCGCGGACCGTGCCCCCGCGCTGGGCCGCCGTCACGCTCCGCCGGATTCACTCCGGCATCCTCGTTCCGGCCTTATCCCTCGGCGAAATGAAAAAAAGGGAGCCAGCGTGTGTGCCAGATCCCTTGACCGTCGCCTTGGTCCTAACTCACCGCGCCATCAATTGTGCCTTGAACGCCCCGCAAAGTAGCAGTGGGCTCCCATCCTGTCAAAATGTGCTGGCCCCCCTCCCCCCTAGGCCGTTCGGCTCGAGCGCCGCCGCCCGAACCACCAGCCCACAGCCGGAGGCAACCAGCAGAGGTTGGCGACGACCGTCTCGAGGGCCGTGAGGACCTGCGTGGTCGGGCTGAATCCCAGCACGCGGGCTGCCAGCAGAGCCAGCGGGACCCCGAGCACGACCATCAGGCCGGTGACCATGACGGGATGGCGCGCGTAGGCGGCCAGCCCCCGTCGCCACGAGCCCTCGCGGCGACGCAGGAACAGCAGTCCCGACACGTTGCCCCCGATCTGGTCCGACATCGCGTAGAAGTAGGGGATGTAGAACCCGGCCACTCCGTAGACGTCCACGCCCAGGGCCCGGCTGCCCCAGTCGATCCACCACGGGATCGTCATCCCGGCGAGCTTCCCCCAGCCGTAGGCCTCGGCCATGCCGGCGGTCCGCCCGGCCAGACGTTGCCTCAGGGCGTACAGCCCCTCCATGATGCTCTCGCCCTCGCCGGAAAAAGTGCGCACCAGCCACTGCCCCACCGCGCTGCGCTGGAAGCCGAGGTAGTCGAGGATGCCGCCGAGTGCGAACCCGCCGACGTAGCCGGCGAGAGTGTACCGCAGCAGCTCGCCGAACTCCTCGCCCTCCGGCTCCTCACGCTGCCCAGTGCCTGGCCGGCATGCCTCGTCCCGCTCCGCGTCGCTCATCCGTGGCTCATGGGTGGACGTCGATCACCAACACGGCGGCGCCGCGCACGTTCCCGTCTCTGAGATCGTCCAGCGCCCGGTTGGCCGACTCGAGCGGGTAGGATTGTATCTCGGTCCGCACTCCGGCCTGGGGCGCGACACGGAAGAACTCTTCACCGTCTCGGCGTGTGAGGTTCGCGACGGAGCGGACCGCGCGCTCGCCCCAGAGCAGCTCGTACGGAAACGCCGGGATCTCACTCATGTGGATCCCACCGCACACCACGGTCCCGCCTTTTCTGGTGCAACGCAGCGCGGTGGGCAACAGGCTCCCCACCGGAGCGAAGATGATGGCGGCGTCCAGATCCTCCGGAGGAGTCTCATCCGATCCCCCGGCCCACTCCGCCCCCAGCTCGCGGGCGAAGTCCTGGCCCTCGACATCGCCCGGCTTCGTGAAGGCAAAGATGCGGCGCCCCTGATGGCGCGCCACCTGCGTGATGATGTGCGCCGCTCCACCGAATCCGTAGATCCCGAGCCGCTCGGCGTCGCCGGTCATGCGGTAGGAGCGGTAGCCTATCAGCCCCGCGCAGAGGAGCGGTGCGGCTTGCACGTCGGCGTACCCCTCCGGGATCGGGAAACAGTAGCGGGCGTCGGCCACTGCGTACTCGGCGTATCCGCCATCCAGGTCGTAGCCCGTGAACCGGGCTTGGTCGCACAGGTTCTCCCGGCCCGATGTGCAGTAGTCGCATGCTCCGCACGTCCATCCCAGCCACGGCACGCCGACGCGCTCGCCCGGCTTGAACGACGTGTCCACTCCATCGCCCACCGCCTCCACGGCGCCGACGATCTCGTGTCCCAGGATCAGGGGCAGCTTGGGTCGGGTCAGGTCGCCGTCAATGACGTGCAGGTCGGTGCGACACACGGCGCAGGCGCGCACGGCGAGCAGGACTTGCCCGGGCCCGGGCCGCGGCGTCTCGACCGTTGCTTCGCGCAACGGCTCGCCGACTCGGTCGAACAGCATCGCGAGCACGTCACCTCCCCCGCTTGAACCGGTCGATCTCGCGCCGATCCCGCTTGGTGGGCCGGCCCTTGCCCTCGTAGCTCGTGCTGGGCTGGTACTTGAGCTGCGCGCTGAGCAGCTCGCGGGCGCGCACGCTATCCGCGGTCTCGGCGTAGAAGTCCTGCGCCAGCTTGGCCGAGACTCGGTGCTCGGCCAGTTGGAGCACTTCGATGGCGAACTCGTACGGTGGCTTCGTTATGCGCAGCAGGTCGCCGACCGCGATCATCTTGGAGCGCCTCACTCGGGTGCCGTTCACCTGCACCTTGCCGCCGTCGACGGCCTCGGCTGCCAGGGACCGCGTCTTGAAGAAGCGCGCGGCCCACAGCCACCTGTCCGTGCGTACCTTGTCGCCGCTGGGACCCGTGCTCATTCTTCAATCACCGTCAACAGGTCTCCTCGGTCGCTTTCCCCCTCCCGGCGTCCGATCGCCGAGAAGCCGCTGTAAGATACGGGCACTCGAAGCAATCAGCATGTCAGGAGGACTCATCCATGCAGCGTAGTCGAATCATCCTCGCGCTGGGCGTGGCACTGCTCGGCTGGGCCGGCGCGGCATCCGCGCAGCAGTTCCCCAATCCCGACCCGGTACTCGAGAGCATGTGGCAGGAGGGGATGGAGAACTCGCAGACATATCCCCTGGCCCAGGCGCTGCTCGACTCGATCGGACCCAGGCTCACCGGATCGCCGGGCTATCAGGCCGCCGGAGACTGGCTCGTGGCGATGTACAGCCGCTGGGGCATTGCGGCCCGTAACGAGCAGTACGGCACGTGGAAGGGCTGGGAGCGCGGGATTTCGCACATCGACCTGGTGGAGCCGCGGGTCCGCAGTCTCGAGGGCATGATGCTCGCGTGGAGCCCGGGCACACGGGGGAAGGTGAAGGCCGGGGTCGTGATCCTTGGCGACGTGGCCGACTCGACCGAGTTCCAGGCCTGGCTGCCCGAGGTGAAGGGCAAGTTCGTACTCACTTCGTTTGCGCAGCCCACCTGCCGGCCCAACGCGGATTGGGAAGAGTGGGCCACAGAGGACTCGTTCGAGCAGATGAAGGCGAAGCGGGACACCGCGCGCCAGGAGTGGCGCCAGCGCGTCGCCAACACCGGAACCGGCCGCAACGGGCTGGGCCCGGCGCTGGAGGCCGCGGGCGCCGTGGGAGTCATCTCCTCGAACTGGTCCAGCGGCTGGGGCGCGCGACGCATCTTCGCGGCCTACACCGAGAAGGTCCCGACCATGGATCTGGGCTGCGAGGACTACGGCCTGGTCTTCCGGCTCGCGAAGCACGGCCAGAACCCCATCCTCGAGGTCGAGGCCAAGGCCAAGTGGGAAGACGAAGTGCCGCTGTTCAACACCATCGCCACGATCCCGGGCAGCGAGAAGCCGGACGAGTACATCGTGCTGTCCGCGCACCTCGACTCCTGGGACGGTGGGTCGGGCGCCACCGACAACGGCACCGGCACTCTCATGATGCTCGAGGCGATGCGCATCCTGCGGGCCACCTACCCGAATCCCAAGCGCACGATCATCGTGGGCCACTGGGACAGCGAGGAGCAGGGCCTCAACGGCTCGCGCGCCTTCGCCGCGGACCATCCCGAGGTGGTGGGCGGCATGCACGCGCTGTTCAACGAGGACAACGGCACCGGACGGGTGGTCGGCATATCGATGCAGGGCCTGACGGGCGCAGGCTCGCACTTCGCTCGGTGGGTCGGGCAGCTGCCTGGCGAGATCCGCGGCCACATCGAGCTCACCATCCCGGGGACTCCCTCGGGCGGCGGCACCGACAACGCGTCGTTCGTCTGCTCGGGCGCGCCGGCGTTCGGCTTGTTCGCGCAGCGCTGGAGCTACTTCACATACACGTGGCACACCGAGCGCGACACGTTCGACAAGCTGGTGTTCGACGATCTCGAGAGCAACGCGACGCTGACGGCCATGCTGGTGTACCTGGCCGATCAGGAGTCGGAGATGATCCCGCGTGACCGCGTCGAGGTCCTGCCCCCGAGCCGCTTCGGTCCGCCGCAGCGGACCTGGCCCGCGTGCCGGGACGCGATGCGCACCTGGGGGGACTACCGGAACAGGTAGGGCCTGGCGCGGAGGTCGGCGAGGGCGGTGGGGCAGCGTGCCCCGCCGCCCTCTCTCGTTAGGGGGTATGTTCCACGCCATGACCGTGCTGCTGGCAACCTGCGCCGCGATGCCGGGGCTCACCCGCGACGATCGCTACCTGCTGCACGCGCTCGAGGAGCGCGGTGTGGCGGCGGAGCCCGCGGTGTGGGAGGACCCGCACCGCGACTGGGCGGCGGCCGACCTCGTCCTGATTCGCTCGACCTGGGACTACTCGTACCGGCGCGACCAGTTCCTTGCGTGGGCCGAGGGTGTGGCTGAAGAGACCAGCCTGTGGAACCCCGCGCCGCTCGTGCGGTGGAACACGCACAAGCGATACCTGTGCGACCTGGCCGAGCGGGAAGTGCCTACGGTGCCCACGGCGCTCCTGCCGGCGGGGTCGGAAGCTCGCCTGGATGCGCTGCTGGGCGAGCTCGGCTGGGAGGACGCTGTGCTCAAGGCGGCCGTGGCCCAGACCGGGCGCTACGCCATGCGCACCACGCTGGCCGATGTCGCGCGCGGCCAGGCACACCTGGACCGGCTGCTGCCGCACGAGGACATGCTGATTCAGCCGTACCTGGATGCGGTCGAGCAGAGTGGCGAGGTGTCACTCGTGTACGTGGACGGCGAGTTCACGCATGCTGTGCGCAAGCGTGCGGCGAGCGGTCAGTTCATGGTGCACGACGACTACGGAGGCAGCGAGCGGGCCACACGGCCCACACCGGGCGAGTTGCGCGTTGCGGAGCAGGCGCTCGCTGCCGTGACCGGCCGAACCCTCTATGGGCGGGTGGACCTCGTGGCAGGTCCCGACGGCGCCCCGCTCGTGATGGAGCTCGAGCTGGTGGAGCCGGAGTTGTTCTTCAGGTACTCCCAGGCCGCCGTGGAACACCTAGCGGATGCGGTCGAGCGGGAGGTTGCACGCGCGGTGATCCGCTAGGTATCATCCCTCCACCACACAACGCCCTCCCAATTGGAGAGACGATGGGTCGGGTCTTGAGCCTTTATCGCTCGTCTGTCGGCAAGAAAATCTTGATGTCCGTCACGGGCGTCGTCTTCGTCTTCTTCGTCATCGCGCACATGGTCGGCAACCTGAAGGCCTTCATGGGTCCCGATCACTTCGATGAGTACGCGCACTTCCTGCGGGAGATCGGTGAGCCGATTTTTCCGTACGGCGTGCTGCTGTGGGTGTTCCGCATAGTCCTGCTCGGCTGCCTCGCGATTCACGCGCTGTTCGCGCTGCAGACCTGGTGGACGAACAGAGCTGCACGGCCCGTCAAGTACGCCAAGGGCCTCCAGCCGGAGGAATCCACATTCGCCTCCCGCAACATGCGGTGGGGCGGCATCGTGCTCTTCCTGTTCGTGGTGGCGCACCTGCTGCACTTCACAACCGGGCAGCTGCACCCCGACTTCGTTCCCGGTGCCGCGTTCCGCAACCTGGTGCTCGGTTTCCAGGAGCAGTGGGTGGCCGGGCTCTACATCGGGGTGATGTTCGTGCTCGGCTTGCACCTGTACCACGGTGTGTGGAGCAGCTTCCAGACTTTGGGGCTGAACCATCCCGGCTACAATCGCTACAGGCGGCCCTTGGCCGCGCTGGTGGCAATCGTGGTGTTCCTCGGATTCGCCGCCGTTCCGGTAGCCGTGCTGACCGGAACGCTTTCATTGGGTGGGAGGGGTTGAGAATGGATCTGGATCCGAAAGTTCCTTCCGGACCGATTCAGGACAAGTGGAGTAAGCGGAAGTTCGAGCTGAAGCTCGTCAACCCCGCCAACAAGAGGAAGTACGACATCATCGTGGTCGGCTCCGGGCTTGCCGGCGCCTCGGCGGCGGCTTCACTCGCCGAGCTCGGCTACAACGTGAAGTGCTTCTGCTACCAGGACAGCCCGCGCCGGGCGCACAGCATCGCCGCCCAGGGCGGCATCAACGCAGCCAAGAACTACCAGAACGACGGCGACAGCGTCTGGCGGCTGTTCTTCGACACGGTGAAGGGGGGCGATTTCCGGTCGCGTGAGGCCAGCGTGTACCGGCTCGCCGAGGTGTCGAACAGCATCATCGACCAGTGTGTTGCCCAGGGCGTGCCGTTTGCCCGTGAGTACGGCGGCCTGCTGGACAACCGCTCGTTCGGCGGTGCACAGGTCTCGCGCACGTTCTACGCCCGCGGCCAGACGGGTCAGCAGCTCCTGCTAGGAGCGTACTCGGCGTTGGCGAAGCAGGTCGGGCTCGGCATGGTGGAGATGTTCACCCGCGCGGAGATGCTCGACATAGTGCTCGTGGGCGGTGAGGCGCGGGGCATCGTGGTGCGCGACATGGTGACGGGCACGATCTCCTCCCATGCGGCGCATGCGGTGGTGCTCGCGACGGGCGGATACTCGCGCGTGTTCTTCCTCTCGACCAACGCCATGGGCTGCAACGTGACTGCCGCGTGGCGCGCGCACCGCCGGGGCGCGCTGTTCGCGAACCCCTGCTTCACGCAGATCCACCCCACGTGCATTCCGACGAGCGGCGACTACCAGTCCAAGCTCACGCTGATGAGCGAGTCGCTGCGCAACGACGGCCGCATCTGGGTGCCGGCCAAGACCGGCGAGACGCGCCCTGCCAACGACATACCCGAGGGCGAGCGGGACTATTACCTGGAGCGTCTCTACCCGAGCTTCGGGAACCTCACCCCGCGCGACATCGCCTCGCGCCGGGCCAAGGAGGTGGTGGACGACGGCCGCGGCGTGGGCGAGCTGAAGAACGGCGTGTACCTCGACTTCCGCGACGCGATACAGCGACTCGGCAAGCGGGTCATCGAGGAGCGCTACGGCAACCTGTTCGAGATGTACGAGCGGATCACCGGCGAGGATCCCTACCGCGTGCCGATGCGTATCTATCCCGCGCCCCACTACACCATGGGTGGCCTGTGGGTGGACTACAATTTGGAGAGCACCACGCCGGGCCTCTTCGTCCTGGGTGAGGCGAACTTCTCCGACCACGGAGCCAACCGCCTCGGTGCGAGCGCGCTCATGCAGGGTCTGGCGGACGGCTACTTCGTGATCCCCTACACGATTGCCGACTACCTGGTGCGCGTCGGTCCGGAGAAGACCGATCCTGCCGATCCGGCGTTTGGCGATACCGAGCGAGAGGCCAAGTCGCGGATCGCCAAGCTGCTCGGTGCGAACGGGACACGGACGGTGGACAGCTTCCACCGGGAGCTGGGCCAGATCGTCTGGGACAACTGCGGCATGGCTCGCAGCCGGGAAGGTCTGGAGAACGCGCTCCGCGAGATACCGGTGCTGCGCGAGAAGTTCTGGAAGGAAGTGATGGTGCCGGGGAGCGGTGAGGAGTTCAACCAATCGCTCGAGCGGGCTGGCCGGGTGGCCGACCTCATGGAGCTGGCCGAGTTGATGTGCCGCGACGCACTGCACCGCGAGGAGTCGGCGGGCGGCCACTTCCGGGTTGAGCATCAGACCGAGGAGGGTGAGGCGCGGCGCGACGACGAAGGGTTCGCGCACGTCGCAGCCTGGGAGTGGGCCGGGCCGAAGGCGGAGCACCGGCTCCACAAGGAACCTCTCGAGTTCGAGTACGTCCCCTTGTCGCAGCGGAGCTACAAGTAATGGATCTCGTACTGCACATCTGGCGTCAGGCCGGTCCGACGGACAAAGGGAGCTTCGTCCGGTACGAGGCGAAGGACATCAGCGATCACGCCTCCTTCCTGGAGATGCTCGACATTCTGAACGAGCGCCTCACGGAGAGGGGCGAGGAGCCGATTGCCATCGACAGCGACTGCCGCGAGGGCATCTGCGGCATGTGCGGTGTGGTGATCGACCGGCTGCCCCACGGTCCGCAGCACGGAGCCGCCACGTGTCAGCTCCACATGCGGCACTTCAAGGACGGCGACGAGATCTGGATCGAGCCGTGGCGGGCCAGGGCCTTCCCGGTGGTCAAGGACCTCGTGGTGGACCGCTACGCCTTCGACCGGATCATGCAGGCCGGGGGGTTCGTCTCGGTGCGCACCAGCGCACCGCAGGATGCCAACGCGATACTCATCCCGAAGGAGAAGGCCGACCTCGCGATGGACGCGGCGGCCTGCATCGGGTGCGGGGCGTGCGTGGCCGCGTGCCCCAACGCCTCCGCGATGCTGTTCGTCTCGGCCAAGGTGTCGCAACTGGGGCTGCTGCCCCAGGGTCAGCCGGAGCGCCGCGAGCGGGTGCTCAGGATGCTGGGGCGGCACGACGAGGAGGGCTTCGGGATGTGCAGCAACTACGGCGAGTGCCACGCCGCATGCCCGGCGGAGATCAGCCTGGACTTCATAGCCCGGCTCAACCGGGACATGTTCGGGGCCGTGGCGACCGCCGTCGAGTTGTAGGCCGGCCTGGAGCGCGGGGCTTTTCGGTTCAGCCCCGCCGGTGCATCGTTAGCGCCTCCATGAGCCAGGCATCGCACCAGCACATCGTCAACTTTTGGCGCAGCTTCGGTCCCGGCCTCCTGTGGGCCGCGGCCGCCATCGGCGTATCCCACCTGGTTCAGTCCACGCGGGCGGGCGCCACGGCGGGGCTTGCCCTCGCCGGAGTGATCCTGCTCGCGCTGATCTTCAAGTACCCGTTCTTCGAGTACGGCCCCCGCTACGCGGCCGCCACCGGCATGAGTCTGGTGGAGGGGTACCGGCACATCGGCCGCTGGGCCCTTTGGCTCTACTTCTTCATCACGATCACCACTTCGGTGGTGATCCAGACGGCCATCATCCTGTTCACCTCGTTCCTGCTGAGATACGCCTTCGGACTCAGCTGGCCGCTGCCGGTCATGGGGGCCGGGCTGCTTCTGGCATGTGCGCTGCTGTTGTGGCTGGGGCGGTTCTCCCTGCTGGATCGGGCCGTAAAGGTGATCCTCGTGATACTGGCGGTATGCACCATCGCGGCGGCGCTGGTGGCCCTCGACCGGGTGGACGGCTCGACGCTGACCCTGCTGCCAGAGATCGGAGATGGCGCCGGACTCGTGCCGTTCGCCTTCATCCTGGCTCTGGTCGGTTGGATGCCTTCGGCGATCGACATTTCGGTGTGGAGCTCGCTGTGGACCCTGGCCAAGGATCAGACCGCCGGCACCCGTACGAGCGTCGCCATGGCCCGGCTGGACTTCGGAATCGGCTACGTCGGGACCGGCTTCCTGGCGTTCTGCTTCCTGATTCTGGGCGCGGGTGTGATGTTCGGCTCGGGGCAGGACTTCAGCCCGGCGGGCACGGTCTTCTCGACCCAGCTGGTGGAACTGTACGTGACCACGCTGGGGCGCTGGACCCGTCCCATCGTGCTGGTCGCCGTGCTCACCACGATGCTCTCCACGTCCATCACGGTGGTGGACGGGTTCCCGCGGGCGATCGAGCGCACCTGGGTCAACCTGGCGCCCGGCCACAGCGACGAGCGCGCAGTTCCCACCGCCGGCCGCGTGTACTGGATTGTGCTGTTCGTCCTGGCTGCGGTCACCACCCTGGTCATCGGGCTGTTCGTGGGCAACCTGACCACCCTGGTGGACTTCGCCACGATCATCTCCTTCCTCACGGCTCCCGTTCTCGGGTACCTCAACCTCCGCGCCGTGACCTCCGCGGACGTGGCTCCCGAGCACCGTCCCAGCCGCCTCATGTTGGCTCTCTCCTGGGCGGGCCTGGCGCTGCTGGGCGGGACGGCCGCGGCCTATCTGATCTTCCGGATTCTGTGACCTGGGTTACACCGTGACCTGAGTTACAGAACGGGAAGGCTGAAGTCGGCATCCTGGCCCCCCATGAGGTACATCGATCTGGTGGTTCCGTATCTGCGCCTGGGAATGGCGCTGGCACGGCCTGCGCTGCAGCAGATGGGTGGGCCACCTGTCATTCGAGAGAATGCAAGGAGGCTGGAACGATGAGAATGCTGCGTACGATCATGGCTGGAGCTCTTGCCGTCACGCTGGCCACCGCGTGCAGCGACTCGACGGCCCCGGCGGGCGACGACCTGGTGGGCACGTGGGTAGCTACCACGGCGACCTTTACGCCGGTGGGCGGTACCGCCTTTGCCCTCCTGGCTGATGGCTCAGGTTTTACGCTCGTGATACGAGCCG
>JAUVTI010000079.1 GCA_030601605.1 Gemmatimonadales bacterium | reverse complement strand
CGACCCCAGAGGCGCCCGCCTCCTCAAGGACATCTTCCGCGCATTCGTGGAGCGGGGCGGCACGGTGCTGATGAGCACGCACACCATGGAGGTGGCGCAGGCGATGTGCGACCGCATGGCCATCATCCAGGAGGGGAAGATCGTGGCCCGCGGGACGATGGAGGAGCTCAGGCGGCAGACCGCCGCCGGCGATGCCTCGCTGGAAGATCTGTTTCTCAAGCTCACCGGCGGCGAGGCCGCGCGCGAGCTGGCGGCGATCCTCACCGACTGATGCGATCGCTGGTCCAAATCCTCGCTCCCAAGTGGCGCACCGCCCTGACACGGTTCAAGCAGGGGCAGGGTGGCAGCAGCAAGGCGCTCGTAATCGGCACGGTCGGGCTCGTCTTCTGGCTGGCCGTCTTCGGAGTGCTGTACCGGGTGCTCAGCTACTTCCGCGGCGTGGAGGAGATCGGGCCGCTGCTCGCCGGCAAGCTCCTCAGCCTCGTGCTCCTCTCCTTCCTGTCGATCCTGCTGCTGTCCAACGTGATCACGGCGCTCTCGTCGTTCTTTCTCGCCAAGGATCTCGACCTGCTGGTGGCGTCACCGACGGACTGGCTCAACATCTATCTGGCCAAGCTCGGCGAGACGCTGATACACAGCTCGTGGATGGTGGCGCTCATGGCAGTGCCGATCTTCTCGGCATACGGCGTCATCTATGATGGCGGATGGCTGTTCGGGTTCTACTCGATGGTTGTCCTGTTGCCGATGCTCGTTCTCCCAGCCGTGGGGGGCAGCGCGATAGCGCTCATCCTGGTAAACGGCTGCCCCGCACGCCGCACGCGAGACCTGCTCTCAGTGATCGCCATCGGAGCGGCCGGGGGTGTGGTACTGCTGTTCCGCATCGTCCGGCCCGAGCAACTGGCCAGGCCGGAGGGCTTCCAGAACCTGCTCGACTTCATCACTGTGCTGCGCACGCCGACATCACCGCTGCTCCCCAGTGAGTGGGCGACGGACGCGTTGATGGGCTACCTCGTTGGCCCGTTGGATTGGATTCCGCTGCTCATGCTGTGGAGTACGGCGGCGGCGTGCGTCGTGCTCGGTGCATTGCTTCATGTCGCGCTCTATCCGACGGGCTTCACCAAGGCCCAGGAGGGCGCCGAGCGGTTCATCAAGGGTTGGGTTTGGCGCAGCATCCTGGATCCGCTGTTCAAGCCGCTGTCCGTGGCAAAGCGGGAGTTCGTGATCAAGGACCTGAAGCTGTTCTTCCGCGATACCACCCAGTGGAGCCAGTTGATCCTGCTCGGCGTGCTCGTCGTGATCTACCTGTTCAATATCCGGGCGCTCCCGCTCTTCACGGGCGAGCGCGTGCCGTTCTTCCTGGTGACCGTGGTGTCCTTCCTGAACCTCGGGCTCGCCGGTTTCGTACTCTCCGCCATCGCCGCCCGCTTCGTGTTCCCGGCAATCTCGCTCGAAGGGCGCCAAATGTGGCTGCTGCGGTCGAGCCCGCTCGACCTCCGTGCGCTGCTCTGGTCCAAGTACTGGGTGGGGACCGTGCCACTGCTGATCCTTGCGCTGATCATCACCGTGTTCACGAACGTCATTCTCAAGGCGACTCCGTTCATGATGGCCGTTGGCGTGGGCACCATCGTATTGCTGACGCTGGCCATCAGCGCGATGGCGCTGGGTTTCGGCGCCCTGTACCCGCAGTTCGAGACGGAGAACGCGGCGCAGATCCCCACCTCGTTCGGAGGGCTGGTGTTCATGATGACCACGGTGGCACTCCTAGCCGCGGTGATCGTGGTCGAGGCGATTCCGGTGTACGGCTACTTGGAGGCGATCTACCAGGGACGCCCGGTGCGTATCGACGCCACCATGGTGGCAGCGTTCGCTGGCGTGGTGGCGATATGCGGGGTCGCGACTGTGGTGCCGCTCAAGGTGGGCCTGAAGAAGATGGAGGGGTTCGAGTTCTAGTAGCAGCGACGCCTAGCGGCTGCGTGGGAGCTTTCTGCCGATCAGTTCGTCCTCGCTCCCGCCGTAACCGCTAGGCGTCTGTTTGGCTACCGCCTGTACTACTCGATGATGTAGGGAATCCCCCACACGTTGGCGTTGTAATCGTCCTCGTCCGTGACTGCGAACGACTGACTATCGATCAAGTCGACTGCGATCCGCTCGCGGCCGGGGGCCAGCACTTCCCAACTGCGCACGTAATGCGAGGCGTCACCGTCGTCAACGAAGTCCATCTGGCGCCGCATCCAAATTCGCGTGTCAGGGCTGCGATGCTGCCAGTGGAGAAACACGTACCGTGACGGGTCGTTGCCTTCGGTGCCTCCGTCGACCCACGCCCTGACCGTCATGGTCTGACCCTCCGCAAGGTGCGGCACCCTGCCGTCCACCTCGTACAGTTCGTTCGGGTTGGTCACTTCGAGCACCGGTTCGTCGTCCACGTACACGACGACCCTGACGATCTCGACCCGCTGCTCGATGGGCTCGGTCAGCACCCACTGCGCGGGCGATACCGCAACCAGGCACCAGCGGCCCTGATGCCGGTCCCCATCTTGGGGAGACCCGGTCGGCGGCTCGCCAACACCGTCGTCGGGGGCCCGCTCGAAGCGCGCGCTCTGGATCAGAGTGTGCTGCATCGGCTTGCGCATCGCCTCCGGACCCAGGTCGGTCGGAGTGGCGAACACGAACTCGCCCTCGAACACGACCCGCTTGGTGACCCAGGCGATGCCCTCGATCTCGTCCACCTCGATTGTGATCGATCGCCGAATGGGACGCTTGTGGTGACGCCCCCACCTCTCGGGCAGGGGTACCTCGCCCTGGATCTCACCTGGCGAACCGAAGATACCGGCGGGCTGCTCCGCCGCTGCGCCGAGCACCAATCCGTCCACTCCGAACTGGTCCGCGAAGAAACCGGACTCCTCCAGGAGCTGGGTTATCTCGGTCTGGTCCTCCGGCGTTGCGTTCCCCTGGAGCGTCGGGTCCAGGCTGCTGTCGCTGCAGGCGGTCAGGGCAATTGCCCCGAGTGTGACCGCCGTCACAAAATGCCGTCTCATAGTATCCCTCCCGAGTTCGTGACCAAAATGGCCGTCCGGGGAGATAGACGCAGCGACCTACGGGGGTGTTAAGGGTGTGAGCGAGATCACACAATGAAAAGCGGGCGACCCTGGGATCGCCCGCATGAAGAAGCAATCGAACTGCCCACGGTCAGCCGAGCGGGACTTCCACCTCCACCCTCGTCCCGCACTCTCCGCAGAACTTCGCGCCTTCCGGCAGCCCCGAGCCGCAGCTCGTGCAGAACGACCCAGCCCCTTCCGATGCGGCCTTCGGCACGGTCAGCTTCTGGCCACACTCGGAGCAGAACGCGGCGTCCGTCTCGGGACGTGGTCCGCACGCGGGGCACACCTTCGCCTGCGCCGCCTGCCGGATCAGTTCCTCGGCGGCGTCGACGGCGACACCCGTCTCTGCGCGCTCCTCGGCATCCATCGCCTCGAGGGCGATCTTCGCGTACTTCGCCTTCAGCGCGCCGTAGTCTTCCTCCGACAGCTTGCCGGTTGCCCGATCGAACTCGATCTCCTTGAGCGCGAGCAGCGCCTGGATCTTGGGCGATTCGGACTCCTCGATGTCCATGAACTCGGCCTCATCGAGGTCGGCTGCTGCCTGCCGTGCACCCCGTGGCGAGATCAGCGGCTCCAGAACGACAGCCACCGCTACCAACGCCACCACAACCCCCGCTATCAGCTCCAACATGGTTACGGCTCCAGCTTGCTCAGTTCATCTTCGAGCTTCGCCGCCTCTTGCGGGGACATGCCCGACACGGGCCCCCCGCCAGCGGCCGCGGCCTCGGCTACCTTCCCCGACCTCCGCCAGAGCATGAGGGCGAGCGCCGCCCCGACGACGGAGATGGCTGCACCCGGTACGAAGTACGCGGCGAGATTGAAGCCTTCCTTCTTCGGCGCCATGAGTACGGCTTCGCCGTGCTTGGCTATGAACGCCTCGAGAATCTCCTCGCCGGTCAGTCCCTGCTCCACCAGAGCGACCACCTCTCGGTGCATCGCCGGGGAAACACCGCAGGTGAAGTCCGTGGTGCGGCAGGTGTAGACGTCCAGGTTGCACCCACAGGTGCAGCGCAGGCGCTCCTCCACGCTGATGATGAACGGATCGTTCTCGTAGTCGGTGATTCGGCCGCGCGGCCGCCCGGCCAGGTCCGGCCGGTAGAGCCGCGTAATGGACGTGTCTTCTTGCTGCGGCCGGCTCCCCTGCACGAACACGCCGGGAACCAGCGCCGCGAGCGACAGCTTCACGGCGTCACGCCTGGAGTAGGGCATATCAGCCTGCCGCCGCTGCACTGCTCTTCCCCGTGATCGATGCCGCGTATCCGGCCATTGAGCGGCGGCGCTCGGCTCCTGACGTGGCGCCGGGCCACAAGGTGACCACACCGCCCGCCACAAGTACCGCCCCGCCGAACCACAGCCACCAGACGAGCGGATTGAGCGTGAACCGGTAAACCGCCTCCTCCGTGCCCTGCACCGATCCGGCATACACGATGTAGATGTCCTCGCGCAGATCGCTCCGGATGCCGGCCTCGGTCGAGGGCTCGAACGAGGCGCGCCCGAAGGAGTCCACGTGCTGCCGCTTCTCACTCTTCATGATGCCGACGCGCTCGCCGTCTCGCGCGACCTCCACACTCGCCGCCGTCGTGAAGCGGTTCAGCTCCTCGTACTGCGACACACCGAGGTGCGTGAACGTGTACGTGTAGCCCCAGGGTGAGCGGAGATCGACCGACTCGCCCGGCTTGAGCGAAGCCTCGATGCTCGTCGTGAAGGCTTGGCCCGTGAACGCCACGAAGTACATCACGATGCCGAGGTGTACGATGTAACCGCCGTAGCGCCGCCGGTTGCGCCCCACGAGCCGCGCAAACGCGAGCGCGTAGTTCTCGCCGTGCAGCCGGTTTCGCGCACCCACCCCGCGGATGAACTCCTGCATGATCGTGCCCACCACGAACGCAGCCAGGGACAGCGCCATGATTGCGTAGAAATCGCGCATGCCGATCGCGAGCAGGAGCGCCGCGACGATGAGGCCGGTCGTGACCGGTGCGGCGAACTGCCGCTTGAGGTGTCCGGGACTCGCCCGGCGCCACGCTATGAGCGGCCCGATCCCGGTCAGCGCCAGCAGCGCCAGCCCGATCGGGATGTTCACCTGGTTGAAGAACGGCGGGCCGACCGTGACCTGCGTGCCGCGCACCATCTCCGATATCATCGGGAACATCGTGCCCCACAGCACGGAGAACGCGATGCCGACCAGCAACAGGTTGTTGAACAGGAATGTCGCCTCGCGCGACACCATGCTCTCGAGCTGAGACTCGGCCTCGAGCATGGGCATGCGCTTCGCAATGAGCACACCGGTCGCGACGACGATGAAGATCAGGAAGAACAGGAAGTAGTTCCCGATCGGCGATTGCGCGAAGGAATGCACGCTCGAAATGATGCCGCTGCGCGTGATGAACGTGCCGAAGATCGAGAGGAAGAAGGTGAGCCCGATAAGGATCATGTTCCACTTCTTCAGCATCCCGCGCTTCTCCTGGATCATCACCGAGTGGAGGAACGCGGTCATCGTGAGCCACGGCAGGAAGCTGGCGTTCTCGACGGGATCCCAGGCCCAGTAGCCTCCCCACCCAAGCTCCACGTAGGCCCACCACATCCCCAGCGTGATCCCGATCGAGAGGAACAGCCAGGAGACGATGGTCCACTTGCGGATCGCGTGGAGCCACCCCGTGTCGAGACGCTTCGAGAGCAACGCCGCCACGGCGAACGCGAACGGTATGGTGACGCTGATGTAGCCCAGGTACAGCAGCGGCGGGTGCACCACCATGCCCGGATTCTGGAGCTGGGGGTTGAGCCCGCCACCATCCGACGGGGTGAACGGCAGCCGCACGAATGGGTTGGCCGCAAACAGCGTCGTCGCCACGAAGAACAGGACCACCAGGCTGGTGACTGCCGCCACGTACGGCAGCAGGTCGTCGTAGCGCCGCGACGTGAGCCACTGCGCCAGCGCCCCGAAGGTCGCCAGCACCACCGCCCAGAACAGCATGCTCCCCGCCTGACCGCCGTAGAATGCAGACAGCGTGTAGACGAGCGGCAGATTCCGGCTCGTGTAGCTCGCGACGTAGGAAACGTTGAAATCGTGCTTTACGAGAGCGACTATCAGGGCGAGCGACGCCACAACGAGCACGCCGGCCAGCGCGTATGTCGCGCGACGGGCGCTCTCGACCAGCTCGGGCCGCTGATTCCGGCCTGCTATGAAGCCAACGACGCTGCCCCACAACGCGAGGAGCAGCGCCAGCCACAACGCAAGTTGTCCGAGTACAGTCATATTGTCATGCGGAAGGAACCGATTCGTAGCGGGAGCCGCACTTGGCGAGCAGGCTCGTCGCGTGGAAAGTGCCGTCAGCCATCAGGCGCCCTTCGACCACCACATCGACGTCGTCGGTGAACGTGTCCGGCGCGAGGCCGCGATACACCACCGGGTACGTCTGCTGACCATCCGTCACCTCGAAGGTGATGGTCTGGCTCGCTACGTCGCGCTCGATGGTGCCGGTCACGACCCGCGCGCCCATCTTGACTCCCACATCGTAGAACGTGGGATCGGTCTCGATCTTGGAGGCCAGCTCGGACGGGGTGAGGAAATAGACCCCGGTTTCCTTGATCCCGGAGGTCATTAGGAAGCCCACGGTCCCTGCGACCAGGATGGCTCCAGCGATGAACTTCGTGCGTGGTTTCATGGTACGAATATACCCTAACCATCAGGTCAAGAAAAGTTCGTGAGGGGTGCGTTAAAAGAATCTTAACGCATTGGGTTTCGGGCCCAGTGGAGGGCCGCGTCCACCGCCCTGCGCCACCCCGCGTAGGCTTCTTCCCGCCGGCTGCCGGGCTCGAACCAGCTGTACGAGCGGCTCTCCAGGAACCGCTCCGCCTCGGGCCAGACCCCGGTCGCGAGCCCCGCCAGGCCGGCCGCCCCGACCGCGGTCGTCTCCACCACGTCGGGCCGGGCCACGCGAGCCCCCAGCACATCGGCCTGGAACTGCATGAGCCAGTCGTTTGCGGCCGCGCCGCCGTCCGCCTTGAGCTCGCGCGGCGCCACGCCGGATACCGCAGTCATGGCCTCCGCCACCTCGCGCGTGCCGTATGCCATGGCCTCCAGCGCCGCCCGCACGAGCTGGGCTCTTCCGGTACCGCGCGTCAGCCCCACGATGGTCCCCCGTGCCTCGGCCTCCCAGTGGGGCGCCCCGAGCCCGACGAAGGCAGGAACGAAATACACCCCGCCAGTGTCATCGATCCCGGCCGCCAGGGCCTCGGTCTCGGCCGCGGAGCCTATGATCCCCAGTCCGTCCCGCAGCCACTGAACCGCCGCCCCCGCCACGAAGATGGATCCCTCCAGGGCATAGCTGGGCTGGCCGGCCTCATCACACGCCACCGTGGCGAGCACTCCCGTTCCCTCCCCCAGTCGCGGGAGCTTTCCGCCCACCGACATGAGAAGGAACGCGCCCGTGCCGTACGTGCACTTGGCCTGACCGGGCTGCCAACAGCCCTGGCCGAACAGCGCTGCCTGCTGGTCCCCGGCGATCCCGGCGATCGGGATCTCGGCCCCGAGGTGCGCGGGGTCCGCCGCACCCACGATGCCGCTCGACGGGCGGATCTCCGGCAGGCTCGCCTGCGGCACACCGAAGAGGTCGAGCAACTCGGGGTCCCAGGCTCGCCGTTCCAGGTTGTAGAGCAGGGTGCGGCACGCGTTCGTGTGGTCGGTGACGAACGCGGCGCCCGACGTGAGCCGATGGACGAGCCAGGCATCGATGGTGCCGAACACGGCCTCGCCTGCTTCGGCCCGAGCGCGAAGGTCCGGCACGTGCTCGAGCAGCCACTCGATCTTGGTGGCCGAAAAATAGGGATCCCACACGAGGCCGGTGCGGTCGGCGATGTATGCGTCGCCCAGCTCGGCGCGCAGGTCGCGGCAGCGCTGCGTGGTGCGGCGGTCCTGCCAGACGAGGGCGCGATGAAGCGGCGCACCGCTCGCGCGGTCCCACGCGACGACGGTCTCGCGCTGGTTGGTGATCCCAATCCCCGCCGGCGTCTCACCGGACTGATCGAGCGCCTCGCGGGCGACCTCGAGCGTGACGCGCCAGATCTCCTCCGCATCATGCTCCACCATGCCGGGCGCCGGGAAGTGCTGCGTGAACTCCCGGTAGGCCCGCGACAGTACCCGCCCGTCGGCAGCGATCACCAGCGCCGTGGAGCCCGTGGTTCCCTGGTCGAGCGCGAGAATGGATGGCATTCGCCCTCCCGAATCTGCGTACACAACGCTGCGGCCACCGGCCTGTCAACCATTCTTAACGCTTTCTTCATTGGCTCCCCGGTACGGTTCGTATGAGCGTCCGGCAGGCCCGCAATCGCCGGCGCCGCACAGCGATATCGGAGGGTGAGATGGCAGTTCGCAAGATCGACGTGCGCGAGCGCGTGAAGGCAAAGAATGACGAGCTGGCCGCCGAGGTGCGCCGCCGCCTGATGGAGCACCGTGTGTGCGCGTTCAACCTCGTGTCGTC
>JAUVTI010000227.1 GCA_030601605.1 Gemmatimonadales bacterium | reverse complement strand
GTGACGTGGATGAACGGCACCAGCACGAGCGCCATGACGCCCATGACCGCTGCGAACCGCGCCCGAACCTCCGGGTCGTGCAGCGCACCCCTCAGCACCTGATAGCCCACGAACAGGAGAAAGATGAACAGCGTGGAGGTGAGCCGGGCATCCCAGCTCCACCACGTGCCCCACACCGGCTTCCCCCACAGCGGCCCCGTAGTCAGCATCACCGCCGCAAAGGCCACTCCCACTTCGGCCGACGCGGCCGCGATCGTGTCCAGCTTGCGGTCCCGCATGATGAGATAGAGCAGGCTCAGGATCCCGGTCACCGCGAACGCCAGCAATGCCGCCCACGCTACCGGCGCGTGCACGTAGAAGATCTTCTGCGCGGGTCCCTGGAACCGCTCGATGGGGGTGAACATCAGCGCGCGGACGTAGATGCCGGCAAAGGCCACCAGCGCCACTGAAGTGATCACGCCCCCCACGCGCGCGGTTCTGAGCGCGCTTTCACGTCGAGTCATTCTTCCAGTATCGCCTCGAAGAGAAAGAGTGAGAAGGTGAAGAAGATGATAACGAACGCGGCGAGCAAGCTAAGCCAGCCGGAGTACTCGCTCAAGGGCCGCAGCGCCAGGATCCCCCTGGTGAGCTGAACGGCCGCAACCACCGGGGGAAACAGGAACGGCAGCATGAGGACCGGAAGCATCACTTCGGAGAACCGCGTGCGCACGACCATCGCGGAGAACAGTGTCCCCACCGAAACGAAGCCTGCCGTGGCCAGCGCGATGACCAGAATCAGAATTGGCAGCTCGCGCCAGATGGGGACGTCGTAGAACAGGATGAACACCGGCAGGGAGACGAGCTCCACCGTCCCCACGAACACGAGGTTCCCCACCACCTTGCCGAGGAAGATCGCGGTCGGGGTGGCCGGCGTGAGCCGCACTCCGTCCATGGCGCGGTTCTCCCGCTCCAGCGCGAAGGCCCGGTTGAGACCGAGCATGCCGGCGAAGGTGAACGTGACCCAGAGCGCCCCAGGCGCCAGGTCCAGGTCGCCCACGGCGGTCTTGTCGCGCGCGAAGTAGAGTATGGTCAGCACGAGGATCGCGAATACGATGGACGAGAAGAACGCCGTCTTCGTGCGGCGCTCCACCAGCAGGTCCTTGCCCGCGATCGCGATGATCGCCTGGAGCGTCGCGGCGCTACCCACCGGCAACCAACTCTCGGTAGCGCCCCACTACCTGCCCGGCATCGCCCCCGCACTGCTCCAACGCGGCGAGCTTGCCGTTCACCATGTACCCCACCCGCGCCGCCGTCCCCACGAGCTCGACCAGTTGGTGAGTGGCAATCAGCATCGCGACGCCCTGCTCCTCGAGCGCGTTCAACACGTCTATTACGGTGCGCGAGGCCGCGTCGTCGAGTCCCGTGAGGGGCTCGTCCAACAGTAGCACGCGCGGCTCCGGCATCAGGGCGCGGGCGATGGCCAGCCGCTGCAGCATGCCCCGGCTGTACGTGCCTATCCGCTCGTCGGCCACATGGGCGAGCCCCATTCGCTCCAGCAGCTCGCCGATGCGGGCCCGGATCTTCAGTCCGTGCAGTCGTGCGAAGAAGGTGAGGTTCTCGTGCGCGGTGAGCGCGTCGTACATCATGGTGTGGTGAGCCACCATCCCGACCGTGCCGCCCAGGGAGACTTCACCCTTGCTCGGCCGCAGCAGTCCCGACACGACGCGCAGCAGCGTCGTCTTGCCGGCGCCGTTGCCGCCGACGAGCAGCACGGCCTCACCCGGCGCCACATCCATCGTGATGTCCCTGAGAACCCAGCGGTACCCGAAGCGGCGGAAGACGCCGCGCACCGCGACGGCCGGCTCAGCCAGCAGCATCGATCCGCTCCGCAAGCTCGCCCAACCCGTAGGGTTTCACCAGGTAGCCACTGTGTCCCATGCCCAATACCTCGACCAGTGGCTCCACACTCGTATATGCGGTGGTGATTACGACGGGTAGATCGGGATAGTCGGAGCGAATCTGTCGCAGCAGGTCGATACCGTCCGTGTCGGGGAGGCGCATGTCGAGCACGATCACATCCGGGTGGAACGTCGCGAGCTGAGGCAGAGCCTCCGCCCCCGTTCCCGCAAACGCCATCTCGTACCGCGACTCGAAGTAGCGGCCGTAGGCACTGAGGAGATCGGCTTCGTCCTCGATGAACAGAACTTTGCGACGAACGTCTGACGGAACCATGCCAATTGCACCGGCGAGGCGGTCATCGCCTCTGCGCGCCACAATATAGCACGGCCTTGCCCTAGGTGGGCGCGCGGTCCTCGATCTCGAAGAGGTCTTCCATCTTGGCGAGGGCCAGCAGCGACTGCAGCTCGGCGCTCATCCCCCGCAGGCCGACCACCGTTCCGCGGGACGTGGCATGACGGCGCACCATGATCAGGACCCGCAGCCCGGCGCTGTCGATCATCTGCGTCGCGCCGAGGTCTACCACGAGCCGCCCGGGGGCCTTCCCCAGGGTGTCGAGCAGCGCCACGGCCGCCTGCCGGAACGGCTCCGAGTTTTCCAGATCGAGCCGGTCCGGTGCGGCCAGCACCTGTTCGCGCAGACGGTGAGCCACGCTGTCGCGCCTCCCCGCAAAGTGCCCTGCCCGGGCGTGGGGCGCGTTACCCCACTGAACAGGCTGCGTTTTTTCGCGGCCAAATGCCGTGATTAAAGACACTTACGGTCGCTGCGCGCGCCGCAGCGACACGAGGCCGCCGAGCGCAACTGCGCAGATGAGCGTGATGAGCACCGCCGACACCACGCACCACTGGCACCAGGCGTGAATGACCTCGGCCTCCAGGTAGGTGAGATAGGCGCTGTACGCGACCCCCACCGCCGAGACGGCGGCCAGCCCTGCGCTGGGCTCCCACCGGTCCGCCCAGCGGG
>JAUVTI010000162.1 GCA_030601605.1 Gemmatimonadales bacterium | reverse complement strand
ACACCCCCGAAGTCGGCGTTCACCGTGCCGACGGCTGCGCCGAACGTGAGTGCCGAGACGCCGAGCACGGCGCGTGCCGCAAACGAGGTGTTCTTGCCGGACTCGTCGTTCATGCCCTTGCCGAAGTCGCCGTAGAGGGTGAACCCGGTGCCGCCCTTGGGCGAGTAGAACACGGGCATGCTATTGAGTTGTGCGGTGGCGGGCTGGGCCAGCATGACGAGGAGCAGCGCTGCGCCGATGGGAACTGTCTGGAGTTTCATCTGTCTCTCCTTGTCAGCCGCCGAGCGCGGCCTCGACCGCCCGCTCCGCATGGATCCGCGTGGTATCGAACAGCGGCACCGGCGCGTCTTCGGGTGCGACGAGCATGGAGATCTCTGTGCACCCGAGCACGATCGCCTGCGCTCCACGTGCGGCGAGGGCATGCATGATGTCGCGGTAGCGCTCACGCGACTCGTCCAGGATCTTGCCCATGCACAGCTCGTCGAAGATCACGCGGTCGATCACCTCGCGCTCGGACTCGTCGGGAACGAGCACCTCGATGCCGTGCTGCCCGGTGAGGCGGCCGCGGTAGAACTCCTCGGTCATCGTGAAGCGCGTGCCGAGCAGGCCCACCCTCGAGAGGCCGGCTGCCGTGATGGCGTCGGCGGTGGCGTCCGCGATGTGCAGTAGGGGAATCGAGATCGCTGCTTCGATACTCGGCGCCACCTTGTGCATCGTGTTGGTGCAGAGAACGAGAAAGTCGGCGCCCGCGGCTTCGATCGAGCGGGCGGCATCCGCCAGGATCGTGGCGGCGTCATCCCACCGGTCTGCGTTCTGCAGTCGCTCGATCGGCTCGAAGTCAACGCTGTAGAGCACGAGCTGCGCCGAGTGCAGCCCGCCCAACCGGTCGCGGACGCCCTCGTTGACGAGCTTGTAATAGGTCTGGGTGGACTCCCAGCTCATGCCGCCCAGCAGGCCGATGGTCTTCACGTCTTCCTCCCATCGGCAATATACCGCGCGCTCTTGACATGCGTCGCGTTGTGTCCGCGTTTAGAGGCCACGCATGCCGAAGCGACTCAAGGACATCGACGCCGGCGACCGCGCGATACGGCTCAAGGCCTTCATGTGGGCGTTCTTCGTGGGAGCTTTCGGTGGCATTCCCATCGGGTTGGCGCTCTCCAGACTGATGGGCTTCCACCCGTTGCTGGGTCTCGTGCTCGGCATAGGCTTGGGCTTCGGCGGGACCTACTACGGCAGCCTGTTCATCGCAAACAGGGCGGCGCGAGCCGCGGAGATCATCTACAACCCCTCGGGCGAGTCTACGCCGCGGAGGCGCGAGTACTCCCATGCGGCGGCGTTGGCTATCCAGGGCAAGCACGAGGACGCCGCGGCCGCCTACGAAGCGCATGTGACCGAGTTCCCCGAGGACCCGGAGCCCTACTTCCAGCTCGCGTGGCTGTGCCTCGACCACCTGGGCAGGCCGGAGGAGGCAATCCACTGGTATGCGCGCGCCCGCGACGAGGCCCGGCCCACGGACGCCCAGGCGCTGATCGCCACACAGGAGATAGCCAACATCTACGTGCGCCGGCTGCGGACTCCGAGGAAGGCGATTCCCGAGCTCGCCCTGCTGTGCGAGCGCTTTCCGGGAACACCGGCTGCCGAGATGGCGCAACAGGAGCTGCAAGAGATGCGCGCGTTGCTGGCGCGCGAGCGCGAAGAGGGTGTGGACTTCACCGATGAGTTCCTGCAGCGGTTCGGCCGCGACGGGGACTCACCGGGCGACTAGCACTCCGCCGCTCAGTCCACTGGCTCGAGGCGCACGGTGAAGTGCCGCAGCACGGGAGCCTCGTAGGTGATCCGGAGGCCGGAGATCGACTCCCGCTCGCTGTACAGCTTGGCGCACACGTCCACCACGTGGTCGAGGTGGCTCTTGGTGTAGACCCGGCGCGGCACCGCCAGCCGCACCAGTTCCAGCTCGGGCCACTGTCCGTCGGCCGCGAACATGAGCCCGCCGATCTCACAGCCACGGATTCCGCCCTCCAGGTACAGCGCGCAGGTGAGCGCCTGGGCGGGGAACTGCTCCTGCGGGATGTGGGGCAGGAACCGCTTCGCGTCGATGTAGACCGCGTGCCCGCCCACCGGCAGCACGATCGGGACCCCGGCGTCGCACAGTGCGCGGCCGAACTCCTGTATCTGACCGACGCGATGCGCCAGGTAGCGCTCTTCGAGCACCTCCTCGAGTCCCTGCGCAATCGCCTCCAGGTCGCGCCCGGCGAGGCCGCCGTACGTCGGGAAGCCCTCGATGAGGATCAGCATGTTGGTGATCTTCTCGGAGAGCTCGTCGTCGTTCAGCGCGAGCCAGCCGCCCATGTTCACCAGCGCGTCCTTCTTGGCCGACATCGTGCAGCCGTCCGCCAGGTCGAAGAACGCCCGCGCGATTTCCGGGATGCCCTGGTCGAGATTGCTGCGCACCTTGTTGAAGTAGGCGTTCTCGGCGAAGCGGCAGGCGTCGTAGATGAACGGGATGTCGTGCTTGCGGCACCACTCGGACACCTCGCGCGCGTTGTCCAGGCCCACCGGCTGGCCGCCGCCCGAGTTGTTCGTGATGGTCAGCAGCACGAGCGGGATCCGATCCCGCCCAACGTCGGCCAGGACCTTGTCGAGCTTGGTGATGTCCATGTTGCCCTTGTAGGGCACTTCCTTCACCGGGTCGTACGCGTCGTCGATCACGCAGTTCACCGCGACGCCGCCGTTGTGCTCGATGTTCGCCTGCGTGGTGTCGAAGTGGATGTTGTTGGGTACGTGATCGCCCTCTTTGACGACCGTCGTGAACAGCAGGTTCTCGGCTACACGCCCCTGATGCGTCGGGATGATGTGGTCGTAGCCGGTGATACGGCGGACCGTTTCCTCGAACCGGAAGTAGTTGCGGCTCCCCGCGTACGACTCGTCGCCCGTCATGAGCGCGGCCCACTGGCGGTCCGACATCGCCGAGGTGCCGGAGTCCGTGAGCAGGTCGATGGTGATGAGATCAGAGGGGATGCTGAAGACGTTGTAGCCGGATGCCAGGAGCGCGGCCTCGCGCTCGGCCCGGGTCGTGAACGGTATCGATTCGACCGTCTTGATCCTATAGGGTTCCACTTTGCCTCCGCCGCCGGTGCCCGTTGGAGGGAAGATAGAGCCCGGGCTTGGGTTCGGGCAGGCAGGGCTGGGTGAGTGGGATGAGGAGGGTGGTTGGGCAGCCTGGGGCTTGCGAAATTCGGCCCGCCTAATAATATTCTTTGTGTACGCTAACAGCGAGGTTCTTGGTGCGTTTTCCGGCAGCCGCGGCTCCGCGCGCGGCGCGGGGGCGGACGAGTCTGTTCGTATTGCTGGTCCTGGCCTGCGCCGGGGCGCTGGTGCCGCCTGCTCGAGCGCAGCAGCCCGGCGACATAATCACCGACCGCCCCGACGAGACCGAATCTCCGTTCTCGGTGGCTCCGGGAAGCGTCCAGATCGAGATGGGCTGGAGCTACGTCGAGGTCGACGCAGATGGCAGCGAGCGCCGCACGCACCAGGTGCCCGGGACGGTGGTCCGGATCGGTGCCGTGCGCGGTCTGGAGGCCCGTCTCGGGTTCGCGGGATGGCGCCACCGTCAGGTCACGAGCCCGACCGGGACGGAGACGAGGTCGGGTGTCGGGCCGCTCAGGCTCGGAGCCAAGTACCAGTTCAACCGGGGACACGGGATGACCCCGACGGTGGGGCTGTTGGGGGCCGTGATCTTGCCCACCGCGGCGGAGGGGCTCGGCCCCAAGCGTGTGGATCCGACGTTCCGCGTGGCGGTGGCGCACGAGGCGAGCGACGTCGTCGCGATCGGATACAACCTCGGGCTTCGGTGGCTGAGCGTGGAAGCCCTGACAGGGGAGACGAGCACCGAGATCGAGGGGATCTACACGCTGGCCTTCGGCCTTGCCCTGACCGGGCGGCTCGGCGTGTTCGCCGAGGCCTTCGGGGCGCTCGCTCTCTCGGATGACGCGGTGTCGGTGGCTTTGCTCCATACCGGCCTCACGTTCCTGGCGCGGCGCAACCTGCAGTTCGATGCGACGGTGGGAATCGGGCTCAACAAGGAGGCCGACGCGTGGTTCGTGGGCACGGGGTTCGCGTGGAGGGTGCCGCGATGAGGCCACCACGCTCGCGCCAGAACCCCTTGGCGCGTAATAGGTTGAGAGAGATTAGTCCAGCCTAACTTAGTTGATTCCGGTGTCGTGGGTGGGCTGGAGTGGTTTGATGCGGGAGCGGGTGGGCCCCTGCCTGACGCCGCGATAGAACGGAGGTACCCGATGGGCCAGTCGAGGAAGATGAGTCGCCGCAGCCTGCTCACGCGGGGCGCCGTTGGAGCGGCCGGTCTCTTCGCCGCCGGAAAGGCGCTGGATGCGGCGGAGAGCCTGACCGGCTCCGCGGGCGGGGGTCCGGAGGCCGGCACGATCGGCGCCGTGACCCGTGGCTCGATCGACCCGATGCGCTTCCTGGAGTCGTTCGACTACGGTGCGGTGAGCCGCTTGCCCTCGGGCCAGCTCCTGCGCGAGTACGAGATCCGCGCGGTCGACCGGGAGATCGAGGTGGCCCCGGGAGTCATGTACCTGGCGTGGACCTACAACGGTCAGGTTCCAGGGCCGACGATTCGGGCAACCGAGGGCGACCTCATCCGGGTGAGGTTCACCAACCTGGGAACCCATCCCCACACCATCCAC
>JAUVTI010000207.1 GCA_030601605.1 Gemmatimonadales bacterium | reverse complement strand
GATGGAATCCGGCTCCACCGGTCCGATGGCCCGGGCAACACCGAAGTCGGCCACGACAGCGTACCCGCCCATCAGCATGATGTTGGCCGGCTTGATGTCCCGGTGGACCACGTGGTGCCGGTGCGCGTGCGAGAGCGCGCTCGCCACCTCTCGAGCTATCGTGAGAGCATCGTCGATCTCCAGCAGGGTCTCACGCTCCAGGCGATGCTGCAGGGACTCTCCGTCCACGAACGGCATGACGTAGTACAGCAGTCCGTCCGCCTCCCCCGAGTCGTACACCGGGAGGATGTGCGGATGGCTGAGGCGAGCAGCTATCCCAATCTCCCGCAGGAACCGGTCCGTTCCCACGGTTAGCGCCAGCTCGGGGCGCAGCACCTTGATGGCCACCTTGCGCTGGTGCTTGCGGTCCTCCGCCAGGTACACCGATGCCATGCCGCCCCGGCCCAGTTCGTTCAGGACCGTGTAGCGGCCGCTCAGGGCCGTGCGCAGTTGGGTAGCTACCTCTGCCATTGGGGTTGAAAGATGCCTGGGAAATCCGGGTCGCGCGAGAGCGCGCTTCGCACAGCGGTTGTATTCGGGCCGCCAACCGGCTAGATGTCAGTCGCCAGAACCCGGGGACATCCATGAACTTCCTGCGCCTGCTGCCGGTCATACTCAGCTGCCTGCTCCTCGCGGCACACTTCTCGCGCAACGAGATCATGCTGCTCACGCTCGTGAGCCTGGTACTTCCCCTCGTGTTGCTTGTGCGACGCCAGTGGGTCCCGCGTCTGTTCCAGGTTCTGCTGGTGCTGGGCGCGCTGGAGTGGATCCGACGGCTCATCGCGCTGGCGCTCGAACGTCAGGGCGCCGGGGAGGAATGGGTCCGGATGGCGTTGATCCTGGGCGTGGTGGCGGCCCTCACCGCATCGTCGGCTCTCGTCTTCCGCGGCCGAGCGCTGAAGCAGCGTTACGGGCTGATGCGGAGCTAGATCCCAAGGGATCCGTCACGCTGGGGCGCTAGACGTCTCGAGGATCTGCTGGAAGCGGGGATGCGCCCGGATGTTGTCCAGGTCCGGGTCGTTGGCGATCCAGTCCTTCTGCCCGAAGCCGTACCCGATGGCGGACTCCAAGGCGTCGAGCGCCTTTCTCGTCCGGCCGTCCACGCTGTAGTTGCAGGCCGCGGCATACAGCACCACCGCATCCTCCGGCTCGATGGTCAGCGCGCGGTCGTTCCACTGCATCGCCTTCTTCGACTCGCCCTGGCGGATCAGGGCGATCGCACCGAGAGTCAGCGCCCGGCCGTCACCCGGCTCCAGTTCGAGGTGCCGCTCGATGACCTCCAGCGCCTTGCGGTACGCGACCTGAGCCTCCTCGTGCGCTCCCATACCCTCCAGGGATTGGGCCCAGAGCAGCCGCGCCTGGTAGTCCTCTCGCGCCTCGCAGGCCTGCTCGAAGAGACGTGATGCCTCACGGTGGCGTCCCTGTCGCACGCACGACCTGGCGTAGAAGTAGTGTGCCTCGAACAGCGTCGGGTCGAGCTCGATGGCGGTCTTGAACTCCTGCTCCGCCTCCTCGTACCTGTCGCTGAGCGAGTAGGCGAGCCCGCGAGCCGCGTGCGCCTCCGCCAGTTCGGGGGCCAGCTCCAGCGCCTTGCGGCTGGCCTGGTCAGCCTCGGTCAGGTTGGCCTCGCTGGCATCGAAGTACATGGCGAGGAATGAGCTGCAGTCGGCAATGCCGGCGTACGCCAGGGCGTAGTCCGGATCGATCTGGATGGCCTCGCGGAACAGCTCCCGTGCGTACTGAAGGCCCTTCCGGCGCATCTGGCGGAAGAACTGACGGCCGCGCAGGTAGCACTCGTAAGCCTTGATGTCGGTAGTCGGCACGCGGCTCATCACCTTGCGTTCGTCCTCCGTCAGGAACACGCCCACCGCTTCCGCAATGCTGCGCGCAATCTCGTCCTGCACGGCGAACACGTCCTCGATCTCCCGATCGTATCGCTCGGACCAGAGATGGTACCCGGCCGCGACACTCACCAGCTGGGCGGTGATGCGAATCCGGTTTCCGGACCGCCGCACGCTCCCTTCGAGGACCGTGCCCACTCCGAGCTGGTCGCCGATCTTGCGAACGTCCTCGCTGCGTCCCTTGAACGCGAACGCCGATGTTCGCGCCGTCACGTGCAGCGCCTGGATCTTGGAGAGCGCGTTCGTTATCTCCTCGGCGATGCCATCGCTGAAGAACACGTTCTCCGGATCGCCGCTCATGTTCGCGAACGGCAGCACGGCGACGGAAGGACCCGTTCGGGGCGCGGGCTCCCCCTCCGGCGTGCTGTCCACTCGGCTCTTCACGAGGCTCGGAGAACCCAACGCGTCCACGAACTCGGCGGCGGTGGGGTACCGGTCGCCCGGCTCGCTCGCCAGCGACTTCTCGACCACCCGCTCCAGGGACGTCGGGACCGACTTCCTGACCAGGTGGAGGCTGGGCACGGGCTGCGTGGACTTGCGCGCCAGAATGGCCTGCGGGTTGGAGCCAGTGTACGGCGGCTCCCCCGCCAGCATCTCGAACAGCACGCACCCCAGCGAGTACACATCGCTACGGGCGTCCAGCTCCTGCTCCCCCGACGCCTGCTCAGGACTCATGTAGGTCGGAGTTCCGACCGCGATCCCGGGGTCCGTCAACTTGTCGGCCGCAGCCTCCGTGACCGCGCGCGCGATGCCGAAGTCGGTCACCACCGCCACCCCGGCCGACAGCAGGATGTTGGCCGGCTTGATGTCGCGATGAACGACCCCTTGCTCGTGGGCGTAGCTGAGGGCGGAACCGACCTCACGAGCGATCCGCAGTGCTTCATCCAGCGGCAGCCGTGGCTCCCGGTCGAGCCTATCCCGCAACGACTCCCCGTCCACGTAGGGAATGACCGAATACAGGAAGCCCTCGCACTTGCCGGAGTCGATGAGAGTCAGGATGTGAGGGTGGCTGAGCTTCGCCGCGATCTGGATCTCGCGCAGGAACCGATCTCCCCCGATAGAGGACGTCAGCTCGGGGCGCAACACCTTTATCGCCACGGCGCGATCGTGCTTGCCGTCCTGCGCCAGGTACACGACCGCCATCCCGCCGCGACCGAGCTCTCGCTCGACCACGTAGCGGTCCTCAATGGCCGCCTTGAAGCGGTCAATAGGGTCAGTCACGCAGCCTGGCTCCGGTCGGAAGGGTAGCAGGAAGATACTGGCCCGGCCGACCGGAAACGAGCGTGAATCGGGCGTGAACGGGAGGGAGGCGCCCCCGCGGCCGGGCTGATGCCCGGCGCCCTAGCAGGACGTACCCCACAGCCCACCCCCGGTGCCGAAGTGCCCGCGGGATCGACACTTCGAGCGGCTCCTGCAACCTGGGAGCACATCGACCCGTAGTGTTGTTGTTGGTATCCAGCAAATGACCACTAAGGGACGAGGAGAGCAAGCGTCGCTCCCGCACTATCGGCCCCAACAGCGCCGAGAACAGGCGGCGGGCGGACGCTGAGCTCGAGGAGGTTCTCAGAGG
>JAUVTI010000097.1 GCA_030601605.1 Gemmatimonadales bacterium | reverse complement strand
ATCCGACGGGCGTGGCGTCGCCGCGCCGCACGTTCTCAACGCCGGCAATGAAGGTGGTGGCCACGGCCCCGAGACCGACGAGCAGCACTCCGAGCTTGCCGTCGGCGGGCGCGACTTCCTTCCGGTTTGCATCCGTCACTTATGTGTCCTTTCCTTGGCCGATTCGTCCGCGAGCGGCGGCGCGGCCCAGCGCGCCTGCGTCGAGCGCTTCCGCACCCGCGTGAGCTTTCTCACGTGAACGATGCGCTGCACCACCGTGATGACGGCGAGCAACGCGAGAACGGCGACGATTCCGAGCAGCAGGAACCCGTTGGGGCCGGCGCCGAACACCATCGTCGGCACCCCGAGACCCAGGATCCGCTCCGCCCGCTGCGCCACCCCAACCGTGCAGTCCATGCCAAGCCCCTCCGCGCGCGCCCGGGCGTACGACACCGTGAGGCCGGCGCCCAGCGCGGTCAGGGAGGTGGCCACCGCCGGGATCACCCACGCGTCGGGTACACCGCCCGCCACGAAGAAGATCGTGATCCCGCCGAACAGGAATGCCTCACCGACCCGATCGAGCGTTGAGTCGTAGAACGCGCCGAACTTCGTCGTGCCGCCGCTCCTGCGGGCCACGCGCCCGTCCAGCATGTCGAGGAGGCCGCTGAGCAGGAGCAGGAACCCGCCCAGACGGGCGATCCCGAACCCGAACGCGACCGCCGACCCGACGAGGACGAGCGTCCCAACGGTCGTTATCACGTTGGGCGAAGCCTCGGAGGCCACCAGACGGTTGATGATCGGGGCCAGCGCTGCCTCGTTCGCGCGCCGCAGCCAACCCGGTATCAGGAACGCCATTCCCACTCGGTGTTGATGAGCGGTAAGAATAATGGGCCGAGGGGGATACGGCCAGTATGCCGGCCGCTTCCTAGTACAGCAGGTATCCCTCCCTCACAGCGGCGAACGCCTCCAGCGCTTCCCGCCACTCGAGGGCGATCGTCGCGGCCGAGGCGCCCTCCGCGAGGCGGGTCCACAGCGCATCCGTTCCCGCGAGCCGCGCCAGCCGGGCTTCCAGCACCGTCAGAGAGTCCGCGTGGAGCTCCAGAACCGCTGCAAGGAGGGCGGTGGCGGCCGCGACCGGGTCGTAGCGTCGGCGGTCCGTGACGCGGAAGCGCACCGCGGGTATGGCCTGGTCCGCGTACTTGCCGTCGGGCGGGGACTCGGGGCGCACGACGGTATCGCTCACCTGGGCGCCGTCCACAGGGCCCATGAGCCGGACGACCGCGGCGGCCTCGAGCCACGGCGCTCCGACCACCTGGAAGGCGACCGGAGTCCCCCTACCCACGGAGAGGTTGGTTGCCTCGAACAGCACGAGTCCCGGATAGTGGGTGGCGCTCTCCAGGTCCGGCATGCTGGGCGAGGGCCGCACCCAGGGGAGCCCGGTTTCATCGAACCAGCGGTCCCGCGACCAACCTGCGGCCGGCACCACCGTGAGATCGGCGCCGATGGCGAGGCGGTCGTTTCCGAACCGGGCCAGCTCACCGAGCGTCATGCCGTGGCGCAGCGCCACGGGAAGCATGCCGATCGAGGAGGTGAAGGCCGTGTCCAGCACCGGGCCCTGCACCTGCACGCCGCCTATGGGGTTGGGGCGATCCAGCACGAGCACGGCAACGCCTTCGGCCGCGGCGGCCCGCATCGTCAGCAGCACCGCGTTGATGAACGTGTACGGCCTCGCGCCGATGTCCTGGAGGTCCGCCAGCACGACATCCACCTCCCGGAGCATCTCGGGGGTCGGGGCGCGAACGCGGCCGTCGCGGTACAAGCTGTAGACCCTGATGCCGGTGGCGGAGTCCACGTCGTGATCGATGTGCTCCTGGTCCAGCACGCCGCGGATCCCGTGCTCGGGAGAGAGAATCGCTGTAACTTGCGCTCCGGCGTCGAGCAGCCGCCTCACGTCGCTGGTGCCCGAGCGATCGATCCCGGTCTGGTTGGTGAGGATGCCGACGCGCCGGCCCGCAATCAGGTGCGTGGAGTCCTCGAGCAGCACCTCGATCCCGGGGCGCACCAGCAGCTCCTGGGGCGCGGCGCTGCCACAACCCGTGAGCGCGATCAGCAACCACAACGATCCAGGTCTATGTCTCATCGTCCACTCGTCATAGCAGCCCTGCTCCTCGTCGTCGCCTGCTCCACCGCAACCGCGCCGACCGCGTCGGCCCCGGCAGTGGTCCCGGATCCGTACGCGCCGCTGCCCCCGGTCGACGTGTACGGTGCGCTGCGAAAGATAAGCGTCGATTCGCTGGTGGAAACGCTCACGGTGCGCGAGAAGGTGGGCCAGCTCGTGATGCCGTGGCTGCTCGGCAACTACGCAGCGTTCGAGAGCGATGAGTACGACACCCTGGCCGTTTGGGTGGACTCGCTCGGAGTGGGCGGGATCATCATCTCGATCGGACCGCCGCTCGAAGTCGCCCAGAAGCTGAACGCGCTGCAGCGCCGGTCGAGACTCCCGCTGCTGATAGCCGCCGACCTGGAGTGGGGAAGCGGAATGCGGCTGGTGGGGGGCACCACCTTCCCACATGCCATGGCATTCGGCGCGACCGGGCGGCCGCAGGACGCCTACGAGCTGGCGAGGATAACGGCGGCCGAGGCGCGCGCCGTCGGAATTCACATCTCCTTCTCGCCGGTTGCCGACGTCAACAACAACCCACGCAACCCGATCATCAACACGCGCTCGTTCGGGGAGGACCCGGGCGCAGTGGCCGAGCTGGTCGCGGAGTACGTGAAGGGCGCCCGCGACCACGGGCTCTACACAACGGTCAAGCACTTCCCGGGACACGGCGACACCGACACCGACTCGCACATCCAGGTCCCCGTGGTGCGCGCCTGCTGGGACCGGCTGGACACGCTCGAGCTGGTACCGTTCCGCGCGGCAATCCGCAGCGGCGTCACCGCCGTGATGACCGCGCACGTGGCCCTTCCGTGCGTCACGGCCGAGCAGAGGGTGCCCGCCACGCTCGCGCCGGAGGTGGTCACCGGCATGCTGCGGGATTCGCTCGGCTTCAGTGGCCTCGCCGTCACCGACGCCCTCGCCATGGGAGCCATCGTGCGGGAGTACGGAGCCGGCGAGAGCGCCGTGCTCGCCCTTCTCGCCGGCAACGACCTGATCCTGATGCCGGCCGACATTCGCGCGGGGATCGACGCGATCGTCGCCGCGGTCGACTCGGGGCGCGTTACGCAGGAACGGCTCGACCGCTCGGTGCGCCGCGTGCTCACCCTCAAACAGAACGCGGGTCTGTTCGAGCGCCGCACCGTGGTGGTGGACAGCGTGCCCGCCGTGGTGGGAATCCGCAGCCATCAGGACGTCGCCGACGACATTGCCGCGCGCGCCCTCACGCTGGTGCAGCGCGGCCCGCTGGACGAGTTCCGCGCCCGCCGGGGCCGGATCGCGATGGTCACCTACGCGGAGGAAACGAATCACAGTGTGGGAGGGCGGCTCACACGCGAGCTGCGCCGCCTGGGGGACAGCGTCACTGTGTTCAGGCTCTATCCGGCTTCGGGCCAGGCCTCGTACGACTCCGCGCGGGCGGTGATCGACGACCATCGCAGGGTCGTGTTCGCCACCAGCGTCCGCTTCCTGGCGTGGCGCGGACACGTCTCGATGCCCGACTCTCTGGCGCAGCTCGTACTGGCCACCGACGGCCTGAGGCCCAGCGTGCTGCTCTCCTTTGGCAGCCCATACCTGCTGCATCAGGTGCCGCAGTACCGGGGGACTTACCTGCTGGCGTGGAGCGATGCGCCCGCCACGCAGCTGGCCGCCGCAAGGGCTCTGTCGGGCGGCGCGGCGATCACCGGCCGGCTGCCCATCACGCTCTCGGAGGAGCTTCCACTCGGGTACGGGATCCAGGTGGCGGCCGAAGAGCATCTCGACCCGGCCAGGCTCCGCCGGGTTACGGGCTTCCTCGAGACCGGTGTCGAGGAGGGCGCATTTCCGGGCGGCGTGCTGGAGGTGGGGCTGCGCGGGTCGGTCGCCTACCGCAGCGCCGTGGGCCACTACGGGGACGACGACCCGCGGCCGGTCGGCGACTCCACCGTCTACGACCTGGCGAGCCTCACCAAGGTCGTGGGCCTCACGACCGCGTGCATGATGCTGGTGGCCGAGGGCAAGCTGGACCTGGACCGGCCAGTGGCCGACTACGTGCCGGAGTTCGCGGGAGAGGGCAAGTCACGGGTGCTGGTTCGCCACCTCCTCACCCACACTTCCGGGCTGCCTGCGTGGGAGCCGCTCTACCAGGAGACGGGCTCGAGGGAGGAGGCCCTCGCTCGGGTGCTCGGCGCCGCCCTCGAGCAGCCCGTCGGCGAGCGCTACGTGTACTCGGATCTCGGCGCGATCACGCTGACGTTGGTCGTGGAGGCGGTGGCGGGCGAGTCGCTGGACTCCTTCCTCCAGCGCCGGCTGTTCGATCCCCTCGAGATGCGCCACACGAGGTTCCTTCCGCCCGAGGAGTGGCGCGCATTCATCGCGCCGACCGAGCAGGACCCGTGGCGCGGCCGCCTCATAATCGGCGAGGTGCACGACGAGAATGCTGCGCGGCTGGGCGGCGTGTCGGGCCACGCGGGGCTGTTCTCCAACGCACCCGACTTGGCGCGGTTCCTCCTGTGGCTGCTGGACGCGTGGCACGGCCGGCTGCCCGAGGGAGCCGAGCCCTATCTCCCCGCCGAAGTGGTGCGCGACTTCACCACGAAGCAGCCCGGCCCCGAGGGCTCGACCCGCGCCCTTGGGTGGGACACCCCGTCGCCCGGCGGAGGGGGCTCGGCCGGCCACCGCCTCTCACCCTCCGGCTTCGGGCACACGGGATTCACGGGAACGAGCATTTGGGTAGACCCGGAGCGCGAGCTGTTCATCGTGCTGCTCACTAACCGGGTGCACCCGACGCGGGAGAATCGGGCGCTGCTGAGGATGCGGGGGGTGGTCGCGGACTCGGTCGTGGGGGCTCTGGTGGTGCCCGGATCCGTTGACTCAGACCCCGGGACTCCCTAACTTGCGCGTCCACATTGGAGGACGCACATGACGGCGACTGATCGCCCACAAGTTGTTGTAGACGTTAAGCTTACAGACGAGGCGGCGGCGCAGATCCGGACCTTTATGGAGCAGGAGCAGGTTCCCGAGGAAACCGCCGGTCTTCGAGTGGCGGTGCTGCCTGGCGGCTGCTCCGGTTTCAAGTATGGACTCAACATCGAGGAACGCCCGCTGGACGATGATCTCCAGGTCGAGGTGAACGGAATCAAGGTGTTCGTTGATGCCTTCAGCGCGCAGTACCTGAGCGGCACGAGCATCGACTACACCTCCACTATGCAGGGATCGGGCTTCACGTTCAGCAACCCGAACGCCACTGGCGGTTGCGGGTGCGGTAGCTCCTTCACGGCCTAGCGCTTGCCGACACCAACACGATCGAGGGGGCCTGCGACTTTCGCGGGCCCCTTCGCTTTGCGGGGGACCCACAGGTGACTGCCGCAGACATAGCCGTGATGGCGGTGTACTTCGCCGCCGTGATCGCCATCGGCGTGTACTTCACGCGGCGGCAACAGGACGCCTCGGACTACTTCCTCGGCCGCCACAGCCTGCCCTGGTGGGCGGTGATGTTCTCGATCGTGGCGACCGAGACCTCGGCCCTCACGGTGATCTCGATCCCAGGGCTGGGCGCCCGCGGCAACCTGACCTTTCTGCAGCTTCCCATCGGCTATCTGGTGGGCCGCGTGGGCGTGGCGCTCTGGCTGCTGCCCGGCTACTTCCGCGGCGAGCAGGTGACGGCATACCAGAGACTCGAGGCGCGCTTCGGACCGGCCACGCGCCGCGTGGCAGCCGGCCTGTTCATGGGCATCCGCGCCCTGGGCGACAGCGTGCGGGTGTTCGCCACGGCCATTCCCCTGGCCATCGTGACCGGTTGGTCGGTGCCGGTGAGCGTCGTGGTGGTGGCCGTCGTGACGCTGCTCTACACCTGGGGCGGCGGGCTCCAGGCCGTCGTATGGGTGGACGTACTGCAGCTCGTGGTCTATGTGGTGGGCGGAGTGGCCACGGTCGTCGCTGCGGCAATCCTGATCGGAGACTTCGGCGGGGCACTGGAGACCGCGGCGGCCGCAGGGAAGCTGAGAGTGTTCGACTGGTCCTTCTCTCTGAGCACCACCTACACGTTCTGGGGCGGCCTGGTGGGCGGCGCGCTTCTGTCCGCGGCATCGCACGGAACAGACCATCTGATCGTGCAGCGGCTCCTCGCCACGCGGAAGCTGAGCGATGCGCGGCGGGCGCTGATCGGCTCGGGGATCATCGTGATCTTCCAGTTCGCGTTGTTCCTGTTCGTGGGGACCATGCTGTGGGCGGTGGGGTCTGCGGACCCGGAGCTGAGCGGCGACCAGCTCTATCCGACGTTCGTCGTGCAGCAGCTGCCGGCCGGCCTGGCGGGCCTGGTGGTCGCGGGGCTGCTGGCAGCCGCGATGAGCACCGTCAGCTCCTCGCTCAACTCTCTCGCATCGGCCACCACCCACGACTTCTACGCGTCCGTGACCGGGAAGCGAGATCCGCGCCATCTGCTGCGAGTGGGGCGCTGGGCCACGGTGGGCTGGGCCGTCGTGCTCACCGCCGGGGCGCTCTCCTTCCGCTCGACAGACCAGCCGGTCGTGGAACTGGCTCTCTCGATCGCCTCCATCACGTACGGCGCCCTGCTCGGCACCTACATCCTGGGGGGGATCTCCCGGAAAGTCCGGCAGGCGGACGCGATAACCGCGATCGCCGTGGCCACAGCGAGCATGCTCGTGATCGTCTTGGCCAAGCCGGGCCCGTTTGCGGAGCTGGCCTGGCCGTGGTACGTACCCCTGGGAACCATGATCACGCTTGCCGTGGGCCGGCTGTCGGCGCTCGTGCGACGGAGCGAATCGGCGTGAGCGTATTGCTGGGAGTGGACGCGGGGGCCTCGCACACCGAGGCGGTTGCCGCCGATGCTACTCTCGAGCCGCTGGGCCGGGAGAGCGGAGCGGCGGGGGCCCTGCGTCCTGGCGCCGCACGGGAATCGGCGCGGGCGATACTCCAAGTGTCACGGCGCGCTTTGCAGGCGGCCGGCTTGGGTGAGGCTCCCGACGCGGCCGTCGTTGGCGCCGCCGGCGCCGGAGCGCCCGAAGAGAAGCACGCGCTCGCCGATGCCCTGTCGCGGGAATGGACGTCGGCCAGGATACTAGTAGTGACCGACGGCGAGGTGGCACTGGCAGCGGCATTCCCCGCGGGACCCGGCATCCTGCTCACGGCGGGGACGGGCTCGATCGCATTCGCCCGGGATCCCGCTGGGGACCTGAAGCGCGTCGGCGGCCTGGGGTGGCGCCACGGCGACGAGGGAAGCGGCTACGCGCTGGCGAGCGGCGCGCTCCGCGCCGCGGGACG
>JAUVTI010000210.1 GCA_030601605.1 Gemmatimonadales bacterium | reverse complement strand
AGATCGTACCCGCTCAGCGTCATCGTGAACCGCCGAACGATCGTATCCAGCCCGAGTGCGCTCTTCTGTAGGGTGTAGGCCTCCCTGGTGTGGAAGTCGCGGCTCTCTCCCGGAGCACAGGCGGCAACGGCTACCGCCTGCCATTCCCCGGCCGCGTCGGAGGCCCGCTCGAGGGCGTACGTTCCGCCGATAGTCGGCGTGACTGGATCTGTGGGTGCGGTGCCGTCGCCACAGGACAGCGCGGCGGCAGCTGCCAGGGCGCCGCAGAGAGCGGAGTTGAACATCCGGGACACCAGCGCGTCCGAACGGTGCGTCTACTTCCGGTACAGCCAGGGCACCTGGGATATGGCAAGCGTCACGGTGGTGCCGTTCACGCCCCCCGCAGTCTCCTTGCCATCGCTGGCTCGAAGCGTGATCTCGATGCCCGCCATCTCCCACTCGCCGGTCTCGCTCGCGGTCTCGGTGCTGATGGACCCGTCATCGGTGATGCGGAGCTCGGTCGTCAGGCTGAACGTCCCGCCGGCATCCAGAACCAGCGCGCCGCCCGCCGCCTCGAGCTTGTTGCCTCCGAGCTGCGCCAGCGTGGCGGGGAGAGCCTCGCTATTGACGCTCTGCAGCGCGTAGGTGCCGGCCAGGGTGCCGGGGCTGGAAGAGTCCTTGCACCCCGCGGCGAGGGTGGCGGCAGTGCCGGTGGCGAGTAGGGCGAGGAGGAGACGCTGCATGGTCGGCCTCCACTGGGTTCGGACGGTCAGGGATAAGCTGCCCCTGGGCCGCCATTTGGCAAGCGCGTCTGTATCAGGCCTTTGGTCGCCGCCCCTCCGCCACCTCCGTAACGAACGCGCTCCTGTGGCACGAGGTGCAGCGGACCTCCCAGATCGTTCGGGCCGAGCGACCCGCCGGCTCCCTGACCAAGAGATCGGCTCCGCAGCGAGGGCACACCAGCGGCTCGTCCGCCGTGACGGCGACTCGCCTTAGATCGTCACTCTCCGCCCTGGAGAACGTGACAGGAGTGTCAGGGTTCATTGATCACCTCGTTGGTCACGAGCCGACACGGTCCATCAGCTCCTCGAACCAATTGAGCACGACTATCAGCTCCGTGGGCGAGCCCTGTGACTTGATCGTCACGAACTCGCCGGAAGCGGGGTGCACATCGTAGTTGGTGTGGTTCTGGTTCATGAGGTAGTTGCCCTGGAACAGCAGGCGGCGGCTCCCCAGCGAGAACGTCCCACGCGTCCCCACCTCGACAGCCATGAACCGGTCAAAGGTCCGGTAGTACAACTCCCGGCCGTTCGGCGCCCACAGCGGCTCCCGCCCACCGTCGCTCGAAACCTGCCACCTGCCGCTCGGATCGGGATACGCGCGCACGTACACCTCGTCCTGGCCCGACTCGTTCGAGACGTACGCGGCCCACCGCCCGTTGGGTGAGATCACGGGTGCCCGCTCGTTGAACGGAGTGACCACGTACGGCTGGTGCTCGCCGGGGGAGTCCAGCGTAAAGCTGTAGATATCCAGGCCGCCCTCCGACGCGATCTCCCGGAACAAGCCACCGCGCCCGTCGGGCGCCCAGGCGATCTCCCAGATAGGATTGTCCCGCTCGATGAGCACCTCGGCCGAGCCGCTCCCATCCGCGGCGCGCCGGTAGATCTCGCGGCCCCCCTCACTCCGTGAAGAGTGGAACGTGATGGACCGCCCGTCAGGGGTCCACACGGGGTACCCGTTGTCTCCCTCGAAGGTGAGCCGCGAGATGGTGCCCTGCCCGAGCTCGTAGATCCATATGTCGTCCGCTTGCCCGCCGACTCTGAGCACCACGCGCTTCCCGTCGGGGGAGAAGCGCGGCGAGAAGGCGCCGATCAGGCTGTCGGCCAGGATGGTGGACCGACCATCCCGATCCGTGAGCATGAGACTGAGGCTGGAAGGCTCACCTGACAGATACGTGAGCGTCCCTCCCTCGGATAGGCCGAACTCGGCTGCCCCCGTGCTCTTCACGAGCACGCCCTCGAGCAGCGACACCGGGCTGCCGGTCACCTCGAGTCGGTCCTGATCGAAGGGCACGGCCAGCAGCGAGGCATTGGCCGAGCCATATACCAAGTGTCCCGACTTCACGAACTTGGCGCCGGTACCGGCAATGAGCGGCTTGATCGCGCCGGTCTCGAACGACAGCACCGCAAGCTGCGCCGTCTCGTTCGAGCCCCTCCAGAGAGTGAACACCACGCCCTTGCCGTTGGGCAGCACGTGGGCCCAGCGGTGGCCGATCTCTCCGGCATCGCTGTCTGGAACGGTGAGGGTGTCGACCCGCCCACCTCCCGCCGCCACCCGGTGCAGGCCCGAGCTCGTGGTAGGCGTGAACACGATGAATCCGTCGGGCCCCCAGCTGGCGCCGCGCAGTATGCTCCCTTCGCCGATCGCCAGTGGAGTCCCCCCGGCCAGGGCTGTCTTCTTGAGACCCGGCGTCGAGTAGAAGCCCACCCACTCCCCGTCCGGGGAGAAGAACGGCGTGTGCGCGTTCTCCGTGCCCGGCAGCGGGCGTGCCTCGAACTCGTCCATCTCGCGCACGAACAGCTGCCGGTTGGGGCCCACGTACACGATGGTCCTCCCGTCCGGCGACAGGGCAATCGTCTGCCCGTTCTGCGCCGCGCTCATCCGCGCGGCGGCGGGAAGCACCACCTGGAAGCGGGCAACGTCGGCCGGGGGTGTCGGTCCGAGCCAGCCCCACAGGGCCACTGCAACGGCGACGACCGCCACAAGGCCGGTCCCCATCAAGCGCCAGTCCTTGCCCCGCGGTCGCGCCGCCGCTGCGTCCGCCGTCGTCGCCACCGACGCCATCATACGCGGCGTGACGAGAGCCTCGGCGAAGGCCGCGGCGCTGCGGAACCGATCCGCCGGCAGCTTGGAGAGCGCCTTCTGGATCGCGGCCGCGGTGTGTGGCGGCACCGTGTCGCGGTGCGTCGTGACCGGTGGCGCCTTCTCAGTGATGACCTTGGCCACGATCGCCTGCGCCGTGCTCCCCGTGTAAGGGGGGTCGCCGGCGAGCATCTCGTACAGCATCGCAGCGAGCGAATAGATGTCGCTGCGGGCGTCCAACTCCCGGTCGCCCATCGCCTGCTCGGGGCTCATGTAGTGCGGTGTCCCGATCGAGAGGCCGGTCTCGGTGAGGCGCGTTCCGCCTGCCTGGCTCACCGCCAGTGCGATGCCGAAGTCGGCCACCATCGCCTGCCCGTCGTGCAGCAGGATGTTCTCGGGCTTGATGTCGCGGTGGATCACCTCGTGCCGGTGCGCGTAGTCGAGCGCCGCAGCCACATTCCGGGTGATCTCCACGGCGTCCTCGAGGCCGAGCTGCTTCTCCCGGTTCATCTTGTCGCGCAGCGTCTCGCCCTCCACGAACGGCATCACATAGTAGAGGAACGTGCCGGCTTCGCCCGAGTCGTGCAGCGGCAGGATGTGCGGAT
>JAUVTI010000087.1 GCA_030601605.1 Gemmatimonadales bacterium | reverse complement strand
CCGCCTGGTCGGCGAGTCCAAGGCGCTGGAGCTCGTCTTCAGCGGCGAGATGATAGACGCCGCCGAGGCACACCGCCTGGGGTTGTTCAACCGGGTGGTTGCCCACGAGAGCCTCGAGCAGGAGACCGCGGCGTATGCCCGCATGCTCGCGGCCAAGCCGCCGATAGCGCTCGCCCTGGCCAAGAAGGCGATCTACCAGAGCGGCAGCATGGACCTCCCCGACGTGCTCCAGATGGAGCTCGAGCACCAGATGCAGTGCTTCAAGAGCGAGGACGCGAAGGAGGGGCTGCAGGCTTTCCTCGAGAAGCGCCCACCCCGGTTCCGCGGCTCCTGAGCGTGCCGCTCGTCATCGCCCATCGTGGCGCCTCCGCATACGAGTTCGAGAACTCGCTGGCGGCGTTTCGTCTCGCCCGCTCGCAGGGCGCAGACGGTGTGGAGCTGGACGTGCACGTCAGCGCGGACGGTGTGCCCATGGTGCACCACGATCCCACGGTGGACGGGAGCCCGATTGCCGAGGTGAGCAGCACCGACCTGGCGGCGCACCTGCTTCCCAACGGCGAGCGCCTGCCCACACTGGCAGCGGTCCTCACCGAGCTCGGGCCCGACACGCTCGCCTACGTGGAGGTGAAGGACCTCCCGGCCGATCGCGACGCCGAGCTCCTGGCCGTGCTGGATCAGGGACCGGCGCCCCTCAACTACCACCTGCACTCCTTCGATCACCGCATCGTGCGGCGGCTCCACGATCAGCGCCCGCGTCCGTCATGCGGGGTTCTCTCGTGCTCGTATCCGGTGCATCCGTTCGCCTCGCTGGAGGCGGCGGGCGCGGGAGTACTCTGGCAGCAGGAGGCGCTGGTGGATCCGGAGCTGATCGAGGGCGCCCACGGCCGCGGCTACCGCGTGTTCGCCTGGACGGTAGACGATCCGGAGCGGATGCGGCTACTTATTGAAGCTGGCGTCGACGCGGTATGCACCAATCGACCGGACGTGGCGAGGAAGGTGATGGGATGACGCGGCTCGCAGTGGTGGGCGCGGGAACCATGGGTCACGGCATTGCGCAGGTGGGCGCCGTGGCGGGGTGCGACGTGGCGCTGACCGACGCCGACCCCTCGGCGCTCCAGGCCGCCCTCGGCAAGGTTCAGGCGAACCTCGACGGTGGCGTGGATCGGGGCAAGCTCACGCGAGCGGCCGCCGAAGCCGCCCTGGGACGCATCACGCTGCGGGATGACATCGAGACCGCGGCAGCCGACGCCGATATCGTGGTCGAGGCCGTGCTCGAGGACCTGGAAGTGAAGCGCGACCTTTTCGCTCGGCTCGATGAGGTCGCGCCTCCGGATGCGGTGCTCGCCACCAACACGTCCTCGCTATCGGTCTCCGACATCGCGCGGGCCACGTCCCGGCCCCAATTGGTGCTGGGGATGCACTTCTTCAACCCCGTGCACATCATGAAGCTGGTCGAGATCGTGGTGCACGGCGGCACGGACGTGGCCGCGGTGGCGCGCGCGCGAGACCTGGCCGAGCGCATGGGGAAGGACCCCATCGTGGTGCGGGACAGCCCCGGCTTCGCCTCTTCGCGGCTGGGGATCGCGCTGGGGCTGGAGGCCATGCGAATGGTCGAAGAGGAGGTCGCCGCCGCGGAGGACATCGACAAGGCGATGGAGCTCGGCTACGGGCACCCGATGGGGCCGCTCCGCGTGAGCGACCTCGTGGGGCTCGACGTGCGGCTGGCCATCGCCGAATATTTGCAGCGCGAGCTCGACGACACGCGCTTCGCGCCACCCGAGATCCTGCGCCGCAAGGTGCAGGCGGGCGAGCTGGGAAAGAAAACCGGGAGGGGGTTCTACGAATGGCCAAAGAGAAAGTCGTCCTAGTCGATATCGCGGATCGGATCGCGACGGTCACGATCAACCGGCCCGACAAACTCAACGCTCTCAACAAGGACGTCCGCGAGCAGTTCGTGCAGGTGATGGACGAGCTCGAGGACAACGATGACGTGAGGGTGGTCATCGTCACGGGCGCGGGAGACAAGGCGTTCGTCGCGGGCGCCGACATCGCGGAGTTCAAGGGACGCGGCGGCGTCGATCAGCTGCACGTCACCAAGCGGTTCGGCATCTTCGAGGCGCCGGAGCGGCTTCCCAAGCCCGTCATCGCCGCCGTCAACGGCTTCGCGCTCGGCGGCGGGTGCGAGCTCGCGCTGGCGTGCGATATCAGAATCGCCTCAGACAAGGCGCGCATGGGCCAGCCAGAGGTGTCCCTGGGAATCCTGCCGGGGGGCGGCGGCACACAGCGCCTGCCGCGACTGGTGGGCCTGGGAAACGCGTACAAGCTCCTCTACACCGGCCAGATCATCAAGGCCGACGAGGCGCTCCGCATCGGACTGGTGGATGAGGTCGTGCCGCACGATCAGCTGCAGCAGCGCGTGCGGGAGCTGGCAACCGAGATCGCCGGCAAGAGCCCGATCGCACTCGAGCTCATCAAGGACGCGGTGCGGGCAAGCGTCCGCACGTCGCTGGACGACGGCATGCGGCACGAGACCACTCTGTTCGGGCTCGCATTCTCCTCGGCGGACAAGGAGGAGGGCGTGAACGCGTTCCTCGAGAAGCGCACCCCGGACTTCAAGGGCAAGTGAGCGGAGACCAGCCCGGCGTCACCGATCTGCACGTACACATCCAGCCGTGGCGCGACCTGAACCCGGACGTCGCGTCGCAGATGCGCAGGGGCAAGGAGGATCACTGGGAGTGGCTCCTCGAGATGATGGACGATCCCCAGGTCCTGCTCGAGGTCCTCGACCGCTCGGACATATGGCGCGTCGGTCTCGTCAACTACCCGAGCCCCGATCTGATGGGGTTCGACGACGACACCAACCGGTTCGCGGCGCGCTACGCCGAGGCCGCGCCCGAGCGGCTCATGCCCTATGGCGGCGTTCACCCCCGCTTCACCACCGACCCGGAGGGCCAGGTCGAGGAGCTGCTGCAGCTGGGCATCCGCTGTCTCAAGATCCATCCGCCGCACCAGTTGTTCCCGGCCAACGCGTACACCCAGGGACTCGAAGCGCTGGGACGCATCTACCGGCGCTGCGAGGAGCGCGGCCTCCCCGTGATGGTCCACACCGGCACCAGCATCTTCCCCGGCGCGCGCTGCAAGTACGGCCGGCCGATGGAGCTCGATGACGTCGCGCTGGACTTTCCTGACCTCACCATCCTGATGGCGCACGGAGGACGCCCGCTGTGGATGGACGAGGCGTTCTTCATCCTGAGGCGGCATCGCAACGTGCACCTGGAGCTCTCGGGGATCCCACCGGCCAAGATCCTGGACTACTTCCCGCGGCTCCAGGAAGTCGGAGATCGCGTCGTGTGGGGAACCGACTGGCCCAGCCCGGGCGTGAAGGATCTGCGCCAGAACCTGGACCGGTTCCTGGCGCTCGATCTGCCCGATGAGCTGAAGCAGCGAATCACCCGCCACACACCGCTCTCGCTGTTTCCCGTCAGATGAAGCGGCGCGCCGTGCTGATTCTGGGGCCGGCGCTGTTCCTGGCCACTCTTCTCACTCCCGCGCCGGGAGGCCTCGCGGATGCCGCGTGGCACGTGGCCGGATTGGCCGCCTGGATGGCGCTGTGGTGGCTGACGGCGATCGTGCCGCTCCAGGCGACCGCCCTGCTCCCCATCGTGGTATTGCCCCTGGCAAACGTGGTGCCGCTGTCCGGGGTCACCCGCTCCTACGCGGACCCCGTCATCTTTCTGTTCCTGGGTGGCTTCTTTCTCGCCGCCACGCTCGAGCGTTGGAACCTGCACCGCCGTTTCGCCCTCGCGACCGTGCGACTGGTGGGCACGGACGCCCGGCAGGTCCTGCTGGCGTTCATGCTTGCGTCGGCTTTTGCCAGCATGTGGATCTCGAACACGGCAACGGCGATCATGATGCTGCCCATAGCCATCGCCGTCGTAGGCCGTCCCCGCGGCGCGAGTTCCACTCACGGTGGTTTCCCCGCTGCGCTGATGCTCGGCGTCGCGTATGCAGCGTCCGCGGGGGGCATCGCCACCCTCATTGGGACGCCGCCCGACGCCATATTCGCCGGCGCGGCGCGCGAGCTGCTGGGAGAGGACGTGGGGTTCGCCCAGTGGATGGCGTTTGCGCTGCCGATCGCCGTGGTCATGCTGGCGGGGTGCTGGGTGCTCCTCGTCACCATGTTCAGGGTCCGCGGGCGCGTGCCGGGACTCGAGGACACGCTGGAGCGGGAGCGCGACGCGCTGGGTCCCATGTCCGGCGGCGAGCGCTTCGTGGTGGCGGTGTTCGCGCTCACCGTCCTCGCGTGGGTGCTGCGGGCACCCAAGACCATCGGCGGGGTGCGCATACCGGGGCTCTCAGACCTGCTCCCGGGCATCTCCGATCCGGCGATCGCGATTGCGGCGGCGCTGGTGCTGTTCGCAGTCCCGCTGACGGGCTCGAAGCACCGAGTGGCTCTGGACTGGGAATCGGCCAGCAAGGTGCCGTGGGGAATCCTGCTCCTGTTCGGCGGAGGCCTGGCGCTTGCGGGCGCGTTTGGCACCAGCGGGCTGTCCGAGTGGGTCGGGGGCGGCCTGGTCTCGCTGCGCGGAGTCCCCATGCCGCTGGTCGTCATGGCGACCGCCGCGATCTTCGTATTCCTGACCGAGCTCACGAGCAACACCGCTTCCTCGGCGCTGGGTATGCCGCTCATGGTCGGCGTCGCAGTGGGCCTGGACCTGCCGGCGCTGCCGCTCATGGCGACCGTGGCGGTGGCATCCTCGATGGCCTTCATGCTGCCCGTCGCCACGCCGCCCAACGCGATCGTGTTCGGCAGCGGCTTGATCAAGCCATCCGACATGGCTCGCGCGGGGATCGGGCTCAACATCCCGGCGATCATCGTCACTACCATCGCGGTGACAATTCGGTCATTGTAAGTCAGAAACGAACGCAAGGATCGGAACGATGACGGGAAACGACGAGAACCTGGTCACGGTGGCCAACTTCCAAGCGCGGTGGGAGGCGGAGTCGGCCGCCGGCCTGCTCCTGGGAGAGGACATCCCCTACCTGATCCAGTCCCGCGAGGGAGCCGGCCTGGGACCGGGGCCGGGCGGCAGCAGCCTCCTCGTCAGGCCGGAGGACGCGGAACGGGCGCGGCAGATCCTGGACGACGCGGGCGCCGTTTCCGGGGACCAGGCGTGACTCCGGACCGCCTGCTGGCAGCGATCGGCGGCGCATCGGCGCTGGTCGCGGTGGCCGCCGGGGCGTTCGGCGCACACGCGCTGAAGGCGCGGCTCTCGCCCGAGCTGCTGACGGTGTTCGAAACCGGGGCGCGCTACCAGATGTACCATGCCATCGCCATCGTTGGGGCCGGGCTGGCATTCGCGCGCTGGAGCACCACACAGTTTCTCGGCGCGGGCTGGCTCTTTCTTGCCGGGACGCTGCTCTTCTCCGGCAGCCTCTACATCATGGCGCTGACCGGCGCGCGATGGTGGGGGGCCATCACCCCGCTGGGCGGCGTCTGCTTCCTCGCCGGGTGGGCCCTGTTCGTATGGGGCACCGTCGCACGCTGACACCGCTCACCATTCGGCTCAGCCCCGCGTGACCCCGCACAAGCGACTGACGCCGGCGGAGCGCCGCGTAGTCGCGCGCTGCCGCACCCCGTTTCAGACGCAGCGTTGGATCAAGTCACTCAGGTACAACTGGGAGCGTGAGAGCGAGACGCTGCGCTGCTTCCGCGGCGTCGTGCGGCACCGCAAGGCACACTGCCTCGAAGCGGCGCTGGCTGCGGCCACCGTGATGGAGCGGCACGGGTTCCCTCCCCTCCTGCTGGACCTCGAATCGCGGGACCATCTGGACCACGTGGTGTTCCCGTTCCGGTCGCACGGCAGCTGGGGCGCCGTCGCCGGTTCGCGCGACGTGGGGCTGTGGGGCCGCAAGCCGGCCTTTCGCACCCTCGAAGCGCTCGCGCGCAGCTACTACGAGCCGTACATCGATCTCACCGGACGCATAACCGGATACGCCCTCGTCGATCTGCGCGATCTCGACCCGTATGACTGGCGCCTATCCGACCGCAACGTGTGGAAGGTGGAGCGGTTTCTGATCGACGCTCCGCACCGTCCGATTCCCACCTCCGATCGGCGTTATATTCGTCTGCGCGAGCAGTACCGGAAGTTCATCGAGACAAACGATCCGCGCGATACGCCGTTCAAGGACGGCCGTCGGCACTGGATGTGAGGCAGATGAGCCAAATCGTCTATCTGAATGGGAAGTACGTGCCCCTCGAGGAAGCGAGGATCTCCCCGGAGGATCGCGGCTTCCTGTTCGCGGACGGCATCTACGAGGTAGTGCGCAGCTACGGCGGTGCGTTCTTCGAGATGGACGCGCATCTCTCGCGCATGGCCGACGGACTCGCCGCGCTGCTCATCGGAGGCCTCGAGCCGGCGGCGCTCCAGCCGGTGGCGCACACGCTCCTCGAGCGCAACGGGCTGGCCGGCGCGGACGCTCTCGTGTACATGCAGGTGACCCGGGGCGCCGCGGTCCGCGGGCACGCGTTTCCGAACCCGCCCGTTCCGCCGACGGTCTACGCGGCCGCCAGGCAGTTTCAACCCAGGGCGGACGCAATCAGGGGCATCACCGTCATTACCGCGCCTGACGACCGTTGGTCGCGCTGCAACATCAAGACCACGGGTCTGTTGGCCAACTGCCTCGCCCTTCAGCAAGCAGTTGACGCGGAAGCGACAGAGGCGGTGTTGGTCAGGGACGGAGCGGTCCTCGAGGGCACCCACACGAGCTTTTTCGGAGTGTTTGACGGAGTCGTGCGGACCGCACCGGCCGACAACTACATCCTCCCCAGCATCACGCGCCGGGTGACGCTCGAGCTGTGCAGGGCGAACGGCATTCCCTGCGAGGAGCGAGCCCTGCTCCTGAACGAGCTGGAAGCCGCGGACGAGCTGTTCCTGGCCGGCACGACGATGGAGATCATGCCGATAGTGAAGCTGAACGGGACGCCGGTCGGCACCGGGCGTCCCGGTCCGGTGGCCGGGAGGCTGCTGGAGCTGTTCCGGGCGCGGACGCCCTGAGCCTGTAACCACGGTGCCGGATTACCCGTAGTAGCTCACAGATGGCACTGCAAGAACGTTGTGATCGTTGCGGCCACGCGCTGGAGCCGCTCGCGAAACCCGTACGCCGGCTTCGCTGGACCCGGTATTGGTGGCGCGGCGTGAAGAGCCTGTTCACCGGGCAGATGAAGATGTGCCCGCAGTGCGGGGCCATGTACTCGAGCGAGGGCGAGCTCCTGGCGGCCGGTGCCATCGAGACCGATGCCGAGCAGCGGCTCAACATCTACCGCAAGGACATGGCCTACCTGCGGGACAGCTTTGCGGGGATCTTCGTGGCCGCGGAGCTGGCGGTCATATGGCTGGTCGCGGGAGCAGATTCGCTGGAGCTGACGAAGGCCATCGCTGCCGGGTCGGTCGGCGCCGCTTCGCTAGTGCCGTTCTTCTCCTTTCACCGCAAGGCCCGGCTCGCCAAACGGGACCTGAAGCGCCTGCGCACTGCCCGGCAACAGGGTCGCACACTGCAGAGTCGGTAACGAAGGGAATTCAGCGCTGCGGGATCCAGCGCGGTCCGGCGTCTCTCCCCGCAAGGCCTCTCACCGCTCGCGGTTCGCCCAGGCCGCTGCCGTCCACCACGAACACACGATCAGTGTCGCCCGCCAACAGGAAGGCCACCTGCTCTCCGTCGGGCGACCCCACCGGGCTTCCGGCCATCCGTCCCGGGGCCGCGGCGGTGT
>JAUVTI010000165.1 GCA_030601605.1 Gemmatimonadales bacterium | reverse complement strand
GCCGATTGCCTCGGTCTGGGACGTGGGGTCGATACCGCTCGGGCCGCCGAAGTGGTACATGGGGTCGTCGTACCGCTCCCGGATCCAGCGGTCGAGTGTGCGCCGCTCGGCTTCGGGCGTGTCCGCGCCGATGATGGGACGGTAGCCCCACCTGATGGAGTAGTTGTCGTACACTCCTATGCCCGGCATGAAGCACACGCCCTCGTCCTCCGGCTGCGCCACGTAGTTGAACCGGGCATAGTCCATGATCGACGGCGCGGTCCCCATCGAACACGAGAAGCTGGCGGAGCGCAGCGAGTCCACTGGGTATGACGAGCTGGCCTTCATGTTGTGCGGCAGCCCCAGCGTGTGGCCCACCTCGTGAGCCGCCACGAAGCGGATCAACTGGCCCATCAGCTCGTCGTCGAACCTCACCTTCCGCGCGTCTGGGTTCGCGGCGGCGGTCTGCACGAAGAACCAGTTGCGCAGCAGGTTGGCGATGTTGTGGAACCAGCCGATGTCGCTCTCCAGGATCTCACCCGAGCGCGGGTCATGCACGTGTGGTCCGTACGCGTTCTGGATCGGCGACGGGAACCAGCGAATCACCGAGTAGCGCACGTCCTCGGGACTGAACTCGGGGTCCTCTTCCGGCGACGGCGGGTCCCTGGCGATGATCGCGTTCTTGAAGCCTGCCTCGGCGAACGCACCGGCCCAGTCCTCCACCCCCTGCTTCAGGTAGGGCCGCCACTTTTCGGGAGTCGCCGGATCGATGTAGTACACGATCGGCTTGATCGGATCGACCAGCTCACCGCGCTCGAACGCCGCCGTGTCCGAGGGCTCGAGGCGCCAGCGCGTGATGTAGCGCCGCGTGACCGTCTCGTGGTCGCTGAGCCCGAAGTCCACCTGCTGAATCCGGAAGAACCCGACCCGCTCATCCCACATGCGGGCCTGCATCGGCCGCTCCGGCAGCAGGATCATCGAGTGGTTCATCTCCAGCGATATGGAACCGGTGGCGGCGTTCGACGGCGGCTGCTGCGCCGGATACGTCATCACCACTCGCACTTCTATGTTGCGCGGGTAGCTCCTCACCCAGTCGATGAAGGTCCGGTCCTTGTCCAGCGCACGGACCTTGTAGCGATCGCGGACGGAGCGCGATAAGCCGAGGATCGGCACGTCTGTCGTGAACAGTGGAGTCACGTCGATCACGGCGGCTGTCGTGTCGGGCGCGGCGGCGCTGTCGCTCGATGCCGTATCGATCTTGAACGCGGCGATGTCGAATGCCTTGACTATGGGCTCGAAGTTGGCGTTGCGTACGGCCTCGTAGATGGGCAGCGAGTCGTCGGCAACGTTCGTGTACGAGACGACCCGCAGCAGGATGCGATTCTCGTGCCGCTGCCAGCGAACGGTCTCCGTATTGTTCTTCTCGCCACCGTAGCCCATGTTGGCCGTCGTACGCGCCCGGCGCGACACCAACAGCATCTCGCGGTCGAGCGCCCCGAGCGGGATCTCGTAATACAGCTTGTCGTCGATCCGGTGGACGATGAACAACCCGGAATCGGTCACCGCCTTGTCGGTGATGACCTCGCCGTACGGCTTGATCTTCTCCCGGTCGTTCCCCCCTCGATCGTTGTTCTGCGGCGTGGGTGTGGTCTGGGCCTGTCCTGCGGCGCATGCCGCGAGGCCGGCAGCTACCAGCAACGCGGCGGTGGACGACAGAGCACGATGCATCGTTGATCCCCTTGGTTGTGCCTTGGTTATTGCGAGGTCGCGAAAGCTAGACGTGTCGCACTGCGGATGCCAGCGGGCCGCCACCACCTCCCCATCTCTCAACTCCCATCCCGCGTGAAAGGTTGCGCATTGACAGTCGGCTCGGCGGGCGGGAGATTGCGCCGTCCAGTTGCCCACATCGAGCAGATCAGCCATGGCGGAACGACGCAAGCTAACCGGACGGCAGGGCCGGAGTGCACCGATCGGCGGGTGGGGCGCAGTCCTGTTCGGCCTCCCGTTCCTGGGAGCGGGGGTCTTCGCAGCGCTCGCGCCGCGGCTGGCGCCCGGGAGCGTCAATGGGCCGGTGCAGCTCGTCTACTGGGCTGCGGCAGTCTTCGGGCTGGCCGGCCTGTACATGATCTGGATCGGCCTGCGGCGACTGCGGAGGCGGGCCGTGGCGGCGCGCCTCAGGGAGCTGCACCCCGGTGAGCCCTGGTTGTGGGACCACTCCTGGAGCCGGCACGGCGCCCGCGGCGACGTGCGGCGGCGTGCCCTCGCCGCGGTGGCAGGCGCGGGCGCCTTCGCCGTGTTCCTTGCGCCCTTCAACGTGATTGCGTTCGGGATGGACGGGGTGTCGTCGCGGGCGCTGTGGGTCGTGGTCGTCGTCGTGTTCGATCTGGTCACCGTCGGGATAATCCTGCACGCGGTCTACCTGGTCATGCGCTGGCTCAAGTATGGGGTCGCCACGGTGACGTTCGGCCGCTTCCCGTTCGTTCTCGGTGAGGAGGGTACGATCCGCTTCCAGGGCACTGCCCGCGGCGAACCGCCCCGGACTCTGACTGCCACTCTCCGCTGCGTGGAGGAGGCCTACGAAACGAGCGGCTCGGGCAAGAACCGCTCCACCAAGACTGTGTGCTACGAGGTTCATGCCGACATCCGGACAGTGGACGATGTGCGGGGGCGTTGGGAGGGGCGCCGCGGTCTGGCGCTGAGCTACGTCTTCCCCGCCGATGCTCCGCCCACGCGGCTGAGCGAGCGGCCACCGCGCTACTGGGAGCTGGAGATCGGTGCCGAGGTGCCCGGCATCGACTACCAGGGGCGGTTCCTGCTGCCGGTCTACGCTGCGCGTACCGATTCGTGAACGCCGGTACCGCGGCATGACGACCGAGGCCTCCATGGGCCGGGTGGCCCTGGCCCAGCTCATGGTCGGCGCTGTGCTCATCAGCTTCGCTCCGGTACTGGTTAACGTGGCGCGGGTGGGGCCCACGCCGGCGGCGTTCTACCGGATGTTCTTCAGCGGGCTGGCGCTTGCCATCGTGGTTCTGGTCCGGCGCAGCCGCTGGTGGGCCGGTCCACGCCACCTCTGGTTCGCGGTCGCGGCGGGGGCGGCACTGGCGCTGGATCTAGCGGTGTGGCACCGCAGCATCGCTCTCGTCGGTCCGGGACTCGCCACCATACTGGCGAACTTCCAGGTGTTCTTCCTGGCGGCATTCGGCGTGCTCGTGTTGCACGAGCAGCCCAGCACACGGCTCAAGGTGGCGGTGCCGCTCGCGGTGCTCGGGTTGGTGCTCATCTTCGGGCTGGACTGGGGATCGCTGGAAGCGGGCTACCGTTGGGGCATCGTGCTGGGTCTGCTCACAGCGCTGTGCTACGCGTCGTATCTGCTCACGCTGCGCAAGGCGCAGGCCGAAGTCGGGGAACTCGACGCGGTGAGCACGATGGCGGTGCTGTGCCTGATCGCAGCGGCGCTTCTAGTGGGAGCGGTGTGGCTCGAGGGCGAGAGCTTCCGGATCCCGGACGGGGAGACGTTCGGAGTGCTGCTCGCCTACGCACTGGTGCCGCAGGTGGCGGGCTGGCTCCTCATCTCAACGGCTCTGCCGAAGGTCCAGGCGTCGCGGGCGGGACTCATCCTGCTGCTTCAGCCCGCTCTCGCGTTCGTGTGGGACCTCCTGTTCTTCGGCCGCCCCACCAAGGCGGTGGAGCTACTGGGCGCGGCCATCACGCTGGGCGCGATCTACCTCGGTCTGACCGGGCGCCGGCCTCAGCAGCAGTTGCCGTCGGAAGCCGAGCAGGCGTAGCTGACATATTCCTCGCCGGGCTCCAGGATGGCGAACATCCCGTCGTACGGCGCGCGCCTCAGCTTGCTCACCGTATCCGTGCATACGTCGTAGGACTCGTTGCGCGGGAACAGATGCCCTTCCTCGTCCACGAACGCCTTGCCCGGTCCCAGGTATACGGCCCGGTGGCCCTCGTACACGCAGCCGTCCGTCTTCTCGTACTTGAAGCCCTGCACGGTGACTGAATAGAAGGAGTAGCCCTCCACGTCCTTCCAATAGGTGCGCGACAGCACTGTGAGGCCGTAGAACCCCGCGCGCTCGAGCTGAGCGAGGAACTCCTCCTGCGTCAGCGCGCCCGCCAGGCACTCGCCCCACAATTGCGGGTTGACCTTGATGTGGGGCGGCACGTCGCGCTCGCTCACGATGTCAGAGATGACGATCCGGCCATGGTCCTCGAGCACCCGCCAGATCTCCTCGAACACCCGCGGCTTGTCGGGCGACAGATTCACCACGCAGTTCGACGTGACGAGATCGACCGACTTGTCCTCGACCGGAATGTCTTCGAGAAAGCCCTCACGGAACTCAACCGCGTCGTAACCGAGCGCCGCCGCCACCCTGGGTTGGTTCTCCCGCGCGACGGCGAGCATTCGGTCGGTCATGTCCACGCCGATCGACCGGCCCGTGCTGCCCACGTGGCGCGCGGCGATGAAGACGTCGATTCCAGCGCCGCAACCCAGGTCCACCACGGTCTCTCCGGGCTGGATGCCGGCCGACGCCATCGGCGAGCCGCATCCGTAGAAGCGGTCCAGTACGTCCTGGGGGATGTGATCTATCGCCGCGTCGTCGTACTTCGTGGGACAACACAGCTCGGCCTGGGGCTGCTCGGCCGCTGCACCATAGAATTCGCGCATCTTGGCGCGCGGCTTGTC
>JAUVTI010000044.1 GCA_030601605.1 Gemmatimonadales bacterium | reverse complement strand
CGACCGCGGAGCACGCCCGGGAGATGATCGGATTGGCGACGCTGGTCGGGTGGCCACAGCGAGCGGCTGACTTGAGTGAGGCCAGTGCGTCTCTGCTTCAGCTTGATCTTGGCGAGCCCGTTCGAGACTTGCCGATGCCGGTGTTGCGACGTTGGCAGCGCCTCATGGCGTACGCGGCCGTGGGTGCGCCGGTAGACAGCATCAACGAACTGACCCTCTCAACCGAGGCACTTCTGCGAGCCCAGGAGAGTCCGGGGACGGCGGATCGGCTGCGATGCCGGCTGGTCGGCCAACCGCTCGCGTACGCCTATCCCGTGACGGGGCAGGTGACTGGCGACACGACGTGTTGGGGGACCAGCCACATCCTGAAGATGCAGTGGATCGCCAGCGCGCGTGATACGGCTGGAGTAGTGGAGTCCATTCGGTGGTTGGATGACGTGCGAAGTGATGAGCGCCCCGGGGATGCCGCCATCGACGGCGTGTACCAGGAAGCCTGGGTGGCGCTGCAGGTCGGCGACACCGCATGGGCAACCGGTCACCTCGATCTCGCGTTGGCGGCACTCGAGACATCGGGCCTGAATCTACTGCGACAGCCGGAGCAGGCGGCAGGCCTCGTGCGGGCGATGGCGCTGCGTGTGGAGCTGGCGGTGGCGGCGGGGGATGAGCGCACGGCAAGGCGGTGGGCGGAGCCGGTTGTCGCGCTGTGGGGGGAGGCTCGTGAAGCGGAACTGCAGGAAGTTGTCGTGAGGATGCGTGAAGTCACTGGATCGTAGGTGCGTCCCTCGATGGTTGCACACATCAGACCGCAAAGGGGGTATGAGCATGCGGCGCATTGTTGAAGCGATCACCGGGATGTGTGCACGGACCGGCTCAGGTCTGTCCGTGGCATGTCTTGCTATGGCAGCAGCGGCGCTCGCAGGCTGCGCCACGGCGGAAACCCAGGAGGTGGCAGTTGGGACGCCGGCGTGCGAGAATCTCGACCACTCGGCGAACATACAGGGCCAAGAGGCAGCCATCCTCCAATGCGCCAAGGACCTGGACGCCGCTGGAGCTTTCAACAGTGGGATTCCCGGGACCTTCGACCAACAGTGGTTGGACGAGCCGCAGCCACACGGTCCGCCGAACTTCAATTGTATCGGGACCATATGGCCCGAGAAGCGTGCCCACAAGAATGACACTCTCGCCGTGGGACCGTTCCGGAACGGAGGGGGCAGGGTTACCGCAAAGATCCTGATCGAGCAGGGTCCCGACGCTGGTACATGCCGAGCGTACCAGCAGGGTCCCGCGAGGCTGTACCCGGGTGTGAGTTACGTCTTTGTTTACGACCTAGGACGGGTGGGCGAGCAGAGCAAGAAGCCGGCTAGGGTCGTTATCGTGCATGAGGACGGGACACTGCCGCAGGGTCAGCAGTTCCAGTTCAGGCCGATGCGCGTCTGTTGGCACCCGGACTTCGGCTATGAGCACGCGCACGGGCGGTGGTTGCACCAACCCAAAGACGCAAGGGGCTGGTGGACCTGCGTGGACAAGGGTTGCTGCAACATGCCGTGAGCCTGTGTCACATCCCTGCTCGGATCATCTAGCGCCCGCTGGGGTTCCTCCTCAGCGGGCGTTGGCCTTTCTGGCCCAGCGGCCGTCATCGGCTACACGTGGGTCCCAAACTCTGGCGATGAAACCGGGCTCACCCTATTCTTGCCTTCACCCATCCACCCTCCCGGAGCCTCATTGGACCTTCTCGAGCAGCTGAAGTCCAGCCTCGAATCCCGCTACGCCGTCGAGCGCGAGCTCGGGCGTGGCGGCATGGCCATCGTATACCTCGCACGGGACGTCAAGCACAATCGCCAGGTGGCGATCAAGGTGCTCCGCCCCGAGCTGAGCGCGTCCATCGGGGCCGAGCGGTTCCTGCGCGAGATCGAGATCGCCGCCGGCCTGCAGCACCCGCATATCCTGCCGCTCTACGATTCCGGAGAGGCGGACGGGCTCCTCTACTACGTCATGCCCTATGTGGAAGGGGAGACGCTGCGCGAGCGCCTGGATCGGGAGAAGCAGCTTCCCCTGGGTGAGGGACTCGCGATCTGCCGGGATGTCGCGAAGGCATTGAGCCACGCCCACAGCATGGGCGTCATACATCGGGACATCAAGCCGGAGAATATCCTGTTGTCTGGCGAGGAAGCACTCGTTGCGGACTTCGGGATCGCTCGGGCCGTGAGCGTCGCAGGAGGGGAGACCCTGACGGATTCCGGACTCGCCATTGGGACGCCGTTGTACATGAGTCCCGAACAGGCGACCGGTTCCTCCGACGTAGACCACCGGAGCGACATCTACGCCTTGGGGTGTGTGCTTTTCGAGATCCTGGTGGGGGAGCCGCCGTTCACCGGACCGACGCCGCAGGCCGTGATAGCACGTCACGTCAGCGAGCGGCCTCCATCTCCGCGGGTGGTTCGTCCGAGCATCCCGGAGAGAGTGGAAGCCGTCATTGAGACAGCGCTGGCTAAGATACCGGCCGATCGGTTCAGCACCGCCCAGACGTTCGCGGACGCTTTGACTGCGGCACGGCCTTCACGCGCAACCCCGGCGCAAGCGAAGCAGCGCGGTCACATGGCGGCAGTCACGGCCGTGGCAGTGGCAGTGGCTGTGGTCATAGTCGGCCTGGGCGTGATGAGTTGGCAGCTGGGTTGGCTGTCCGGGCGGGATCCCGCACGCCCGGCGGCGCCCGAACTCAATCGGATCGCGATTCTTTACTTCGAGGACCGAAGCCAGGACGGCAGCCTGCGTTCGGTGGCCGACGGTCTGACCGAGGATCTGATCGACGAGCTCACCAGGGTGGAAGTGCTCAGCGTCGCGTCACGCCGTCAGGTGCGCCAGTACCGGGGCAGTGATCTGGGTGCCGACAGCCTGGCGCGCGCTCTCTCCGTGGACGCCATCGTGGACGGGACGGTCAGCGGCAGCCGGGAGCGGTTCACGGTCACGGTTCATCTCGTCGACGGTGGCACCGGGCGGATTGTGGCCAGCCCTGATTTCGTGGGTGGCGCCGCCGACGTCCTACAGTTACGGGACAGCCTGGTGGATGAGGTCGCCGTGGCGCTGCGCCAGACGCTCGGCGAGCACGTTGAGCTCCGGCGCCGCCGGGGGGAGACTTCCAACGCGGAAGCGTGGCTGCTGGTGCAGCAAGCGGAGGAGTTGAACGACTACGCGCGCGACCTGATCGACGCGGGAGATTACGGCGGAGCGAGAAGGGCTCTCGGTGAAGCGAACTCGCTGGCGGCTCGAGCGGAGCAGTTGGACGGAGACTGGGTCCTCCCGGCTGTGCGCAGAGGATGGTTCGCGTGGACCCATGCGGTGCTGGTTCGATCCGAGGTTGGGCGGGAACCGGCTTCGCGTGACTACCCTGCCTGGATTCGGGAGGGACTCGGGCACGCGGACCGGGCGCTCCGAAAGCGCGCGGGCGAGCCACGCGCGCTGGAGCTTCGTGGCTACCTCCGGCACCAGCTGTGGGTGTCGGGTGCCGAGTCCGATGCCGACTCGCTGCTCGAAGGCGCCGAGCGAGACCTTCGCGCCGCCCTGCGCTGGGATCCGTCGCTTGCCCTGTCGTGGTACTCACTGAGCCTTCTGCTCTCCTCCAAGGGAGAATTCGCCGAAGCAGACGTGGCTGCCCGCAAGGCGCTCGAGAAGGACGCCTACCTCACTGAGGTCACGGCGGTGCTGCCGCAGCTCTACTTCGCGAGCCTGGACCGAGGCGCCTTCGAAGATGCGGCGCACTGGTGTGAGGAAGGCAAGCGGTGGCTGCCGGACCACCCCAGCACCCTCGAGTGCCGTCTCACGATCCTGGGCTGGTCAGGGGTTGGCGACTCCGCCGTCAGCCACGCCTGGCGGGAGGCAGTCGTGCTCGACTCACTGGAGGACATCGCAGCGGGAGCGCCCTATAGGCAGCTCTTTGTGGCGGCGGTCCTGGCGCGGTCCGATATGGGGGACAGCGCAATCGCTGTGATAGAGCGGACCAGGGAGCGGTATCCCGGGGAGACGCTGTACCTCCAGGAGGCGTACGTTCGTCTGCTGCTGGGGGAGGAAGACGAGGTGCTGCGGTTGCTGCGGCTCGTGTTGACACAGTACCCGCAGTACCGAGATTTCATCGCAGCCCACTACTGGTTCCGTGGGCTGCACGACGACCCACGGTTCCTGCAAATGGTGGAGGAGGGCGGACCCTGAGCCCTGGGGCCGGGGGCCCGCCATCGCTCTGATGCTGTCTACTGCCGCCTATCGGGCGAGACCGTCCCTGATATACGCCTCCAGCGAGTCCCGCATCCCCGCGACGTAATCCGGCCCGAACAATCCCGTGTAGTAGGGCACGATGAAACGGTCGAAGGCATCCATCGTGAAGATGACGGCGCTCGGCCATGGCACGGTGAAGGCCAGCGATACGGGAGGTTCCCCGCGCGGATAGAACCGGACGCTGATCGAGTCCAATTCGTCCCAGCCGAACACCGGCGAGCGTGCGCCGAGGGCTCGCGGACAGGTCCACCGCGTCGTGATGTCGTCCTTGAAACACCCAACGACCGCCAGCGGGAGCGGCTCCATTCCCGCCATGTCCATCGGTGTCTCGTAGGGTCCGTAGACGTGGAACCCGCTGCCGGCCACCGTGGCCTCGTGCTGCGCAACCTCCTCGTTGGGGAACGCGCCAACTACGTCGTGCGGAAACTCCTCGGACGCGACGATGTAGATCGGCTCGCCCGTGCGGAATGCGTCTGCGGAAGACGCCAGGCGGCGCAGCAGCGAGGCCGACAGTGGGGGCGTCTCGCCCTCCCTGGGAGGTGAATCCTGCGCCCTGAGTTGGCAGATGTCGAGCGAGGTCACCAGGTCCAGCGCCGGAACGCAGCAGAGCAGCGCTAGCACAGCCGCGAGCGCGATGCGCACTCCGCGGAACGATAGGGTAAGCACGGTTCAGCCCTCCTCTCGGGATTGCGGATCGTGACCGAAGACTATGAAGTTCGGCGGAATGGTGGTTGCCCCCTACCCCCCCACCATCCCCGCCACCAGCTCCCCGGCGCTCGCCTGCCGCTCCTCGGGGACCTTGGCGAGCGCCCGCATGACGGCCTCCTCCATGTATTCAGGCACCTCGGGCCGCACGACGCGGAGTGACGGTGGGCGCTCCTTTACCTGGCGCGCCATGATGGCCTGTGCAGTGCGCCCGGTGAAGGGCGCCTCGCCGGCCAGCATCTCGTAGATGACGCAGCCCAGAGCGTAGATGTCGCTGGAGTGGTCGATATCGCCCCGTCCGGAGGCTTGCTCGGGGCTCATGTACGCGGGCGTACCCACCACGAGTCCGGATGTGGAAAGCCGCTCGCCGCCCGCCTTCACGATCGCCCGCGAGACTCCGAAGTCGCAGATCACCGCACGGTTCTCCACGAACATGATGTTCCCCGGCTTGATGTCGCGGTGCAACACGTTGCGCTCGTGGGCGTGGTCGAGCGCGGCCGCCACGTCGCGAGCGATCCCGGTCGTCTCCCTCAGGCCCAGCCAGCGAGCGCCCGCGAGCCGCTCCTTGAGGGAGCCCTCGGCCGCGAACGGCATGACGTAATAGACCAGCATCCCGGCCTCGGCCGACTCGAGCAGCGGGAGGATGTTGGGGTGCTTCAGCGTGGCGAGGAACTCGATTTCCTGATGGAACCGGTCGGCGAGGAGGGTGGCTGCGAACTCGGGCCGCAGCACCTTGAGCGCCACGGGGATGCCGCTGGCCTTGTCGGTGGCCAGGAACACGGTGGCCATCCCGCCGTGTCCCAGCGGCCGCTCGATCTCGTATCGGTCGGCCAGCGTCTTCTGTACGACTTCGAGCTTCACCGACACGGGAGGGCCCCCATCCGACGGCGGGATTCCTACACCATAGCTCCCGTAGCGGAATGCGGCCAGAGCCTAGAGCGCTGCGGTCTCCTCCAGCTCACGCCCGCTGGTCTCCGGCAGGAGGGCGAGGAGCAGGATCAGCGCCGCGATCACCGCAATCGCGGTCAGCGAAACGGCGTTGCCCCAGCCGATGTAGCCGGCGCCCCAGCCCACCAGGCCGGGGGCGATCACGTATCCGATCCGTCCCAGCAGGTTGTTGGACCACGCAAAGGCGTCGGCGCGCATCTCGGTGGGGAACAGCTCGGTCGTGTAGGCGTTGAGGAGCGCAAGCAGCGCGAGCGCGGCGAATAGGGCCGCGGAGAGGCAGAACGGGAGCTGCCAGAACCCGTGGAGCTGGTAGGCCAGGACCACGAACACGGTGCACACGCTGTAGATCAGCGCGGCTCCGCGCCGCCGGCCCCAGTTGTCGAGCAGCTTGCCGATGGAGAACACGAATGGCAGGGCGGCGATGGAGGCTATGGCCACTGCCTTGCCCACGTCTGCGTCCGTGAATCCCCTCTCGCCCACCGCGAACTCCTTCCAGAACAGCACCGCAGTGTTGGTGCAGATGTAGGTCAGGCCCCAGATCAGAGCCATCTGCAGCACCCGGGTGCGGTAGGGACTCCGCAGTATCGCAAACAGACTGTGACGCCTCTCGCCCCGCTGCGCGACGTGCTGCGCGAACCTGTCTGTCTCCTTGAGCCCGCGCCGCGCGTACGCCAGGAGCAGCAGGGGGATCACGCCCACGAAGTACACGGTGCGCCATCCGTAGGCGGTGTTCAGCAGGAACGGCACGATCGCGGCACAGGTGATCGAGCCCAGGGAGTTGAACGCCTGGATGGTGCCGATCACCATGCCCCGGTTCTCGGCCGGGTACTCTTCCGCCGCGATCACCATGCACAGCGCCCACTCGGCTATCAGGAACACGCGGGCGGTGAACTGGAACAGCGCGAAATCGTAGGGGGTTCGCGACAGCCCCGTGAGGAACGTGAAGCTCGCGTAACCGAGGATCGTGAGTGCCAGCACGCGGCGGCGTCCCCACCGGTCGGCCAGCCGTACCAGCACGAAAGCCACGATGGTGCCGATGCTGATCACCGACCCCAGCATCCCGCCTTGCGCCTGGGTGAGCCCCATCTCGGCGCGCAGGTTGGGCAGGATCTGGCTCAGCGCCATGAAGTCGTAGCCTTCGAAGAAGGTCGCGACGCTGAGGAAAACGAACAGCCGTTTGTGGTACGACGAGAGCTGCGTCAAGCGCTCTCTCCAACGGGTTGCTTGGGCGCTATATGGGCTGGCCCCGCTTGAACCGGATGTATAACCACGACATCGGGATGATCAGCACGCCGGCGGCGATGACCGCGAGCCCCATCAGGATCGCTGCGTGGAACTGCGATCGCTGGAAGTCTCCGGCCGTGCGGAACATCGCCGAGTCCTGACGGGCCGTCAGCACTATCATGGCCGCCCGCCCGCGGATGCCCAGCTCGGTGCCGGCGGGGCGGGCCTGGTCGGGACGGCCGAGGTCCGCCAGGACCTCGCCAACCAGCTTCTGGTCGACCGTGTCTGTGAGCTCCGCCTGCAGCTCGGTCAGATCCAGCTGCAACGCAGTGGCGATGCTGTCCCGCAGCTTCCCCATGCCGGGGAAGACCGTCTCGGCGTCCGGTGTTGTAGCCATCTTGCGCCAGACTTCCAGCGCGGCGTTGTAGCTGTGCAGCGTCCGCATCGTGCGACGCCCGTCCTCGAGCGTGGCTCCGGATTGGCCCAGCTGCACGATGTGCACCAGTCCGAGGGCGATGGCCGCCACGAGGGCGATCGCGGCGACCGTGATTGCGATTCCCGGCCGAATCCCGCGGTAGTCCTGCAGGGCCAGGGCGAAAGAAGACCGTACCTGTTTTGCCATTGGTGTGCCCCCGTGGTTGCCTTGTTATGCGGGAGGGCGAGTTACGCTACGACCCGGTGTGGATTGACGCAAGTGCGGCGGGCCATAGGTTTGTGTCATACTCCGGGGGAGGAGTGTCATGGTGCGGTCCAAGCTGATGGTCGCGCTCGTATGCGCGACTCTGATTGCATGCACGGGTGGGATGACGCAGCGGGAGCGGCTCATCGAGCAGGACGTTCTCCAGAACCGACTTGCCACTTGGGTGAGAGTGACGAACAACGCCCAGGTGGACAGCCTGATGGCCCTCTACATGCCGGGTCCGGACGTGCGCGTCGTGTGGCCCGACGGCGAGCGTAGCCAGGGCTGGGGGGCGCTGGATGAGCAGGTGAGGTACTTCTATCGCTCCATCAACTACATGAACTTTGTGATGCAGGACCCCACCACCGTCGTGCTGAGCGCCGAGGTGGCGATCTCCAGCTTCAGGCACTCGACCGACATCGTCGCGGCCGGAGGCGTGCGGCGGCCGGTCTCGGCGGGACACGGCACGCTGGTGTGGCTCAAGGATCCACAGGACAACCTGTGGAAGATCTCCCTGCAGCACATCTCGACCAACGCGCCCGTGATGAACTAGCGGTCCCCTTCGCGGGCCGAATGCAGAGGACGCGTGCGGGCCGGGCGGCCCGCACGCCGCAGCAAGCAGCAACCGAGTCGTGCGGCCAGGTGCGCAACCGCTTGTGTTATCAGCGGTTGCGTTTTATTGTAGCGAAACCTTCCCATGGAGGCCCGGCATATGTCGGACCCCTTCCTGAGCTCCGACGATTACGCGGAACGCGCCCATCGGCTTTACAACGAGAGTCTCTATGAGGAGGCTATTCGTGAGTTGCGTGACGGGCTTGGGTTGTACCCGCAGTCGGTAGAGCTGCACGTAGGTCTGGCCTACGCGGAGCTTGCGCTGGAAGAGTATGCCTGGGCGCGCGCCAGCTTCGAGCGTGCGCTCGCGCTGGATCCCGACAATGAGGAAGCGTTGGCGGGGCTCGGCGAGGCCCTGCTCAAGCTGGGTGAGCGGGCGCAGGCGCTGCAGTGCTTCGACAGGGTGTTGGCGCTCGGGTTCCGGGAGGATCACGATCTGATGCTGCAGATGGGCCGGGCGCTGTTCCGCGAGGGCATGCTGCGGCACGCGCGGGGCTTCTTCGAGCTCGCAGCCGACCACCACTCCAACTCACCCGAAGCCGCGGCGTGTCTGGGATACGCGGCGCACCGGCTGGGTGATGAGGACGCCGCGCTCTACCGGCTGCGGCGCGCGTTGGACCTGGCTGAGAGCCACACCGAGGCCAGGATCTACCTCGGCAACCTGCTGTACGACCGCGGTGAGTACGAGGCCTGCCTGTTCCACTTCGAACAGACGGATCCTGCCGAGCATTTCGATGAGCTCGCCCTGTGGCGCACGATAGAGCTCAAGAAGTCCATCTACCGTCTGACCGAGGACGACCCGGAGCTGGTGCCCTGGCACCTGCGCCTGGGGGAGCTCACTGCGGAACAGGACCCGCTCGACCGCATGCTGGCCGAGATCGTTGCGATCCAGCCCGACGGCTCGATTCGCGATCCGCGCCAGCTCGAACTGTTCGGCACGCTGCTCACGGAATTGCAGGGGATGCAGCGCCGCGCGGTGGGCGACACGCACCGGGTGAAGACGACCTCCGGCGTTACGTACGCGGGAACCTGGGGCGAGATCGTCTTCCAGATGAGGATCGACGACCGCGAGGGAGCCGGCGCCTCGATGACGCAGTACATGGAGCGCGTGGCGCAGCGCAGCCGTCTCCAGACCGGCAAGGTAGTGCCAGTGACGGACGCCGAGAGCTTCCTGAGGGGGGCCGCCACCGCTGGTCTGCTGATGATCCTGCGCTGAGCACTCACCGGCGCCCGCCGCACACCCGCCCCCGGGGCTTGTTAGCTTTCCGCCCATGTCCTGGACCAACGAAGTAGTCAGAACCGTTCTTCCCAACGGTCTCACTGCGCTCGTGGAGCGGCACCAGGCCGCGCCGGTAGTCGCCGTCGTCACCCACGTGAGGGCCGGCTACTTCGACGAGCCGGACGAGTGGGTCGGCATCGCGCACGTCCTGGAGCACATGTACTTCAAGGGCACGGAGCGCCGCGGGCCGGGCGACGTCGCGCGCGAGACCCAACTGGTGGGCGGCTACGTCGGCGCCGGCACGATCTACGACAAGACGGTCTACTACACGGTGCTTCCGTCCAGCGCGGACGGGCTGGATCGCGCGCTCGACATTCAGGCGGACGCCCTGATGCACTCCGCGCTGGACGCCGACGAGCTGGGCCGGGAGCTCGAGGTCATCATCCAGGAGGCCAACCGGAAGCTCGACATCCCCGCGGCGGTGGCCGGCGAAGGCCTCTACGAGCTGCTGTTTCGGGTGCACCGCATGCGCCGCTGGCGTATCGGGACCGAGCAGGAGCTGAGGCGCCTCACCGCCGCCGATCTGCGCGAGTACTACACGACACGCTACGCCCCGGAGCGAGTGACGGTTGCGGTGGTGGGGGACCTCGACCCCGAGCTGACCCTCGAGCTGCTGACGGAGACGTTCGGCGCCTGGTCGCGGCCGGCGATTCCCGTAGAGGGCTCGCCACGCGAGCCGGACGGGCGCGCTCCCCGGGTCCGCGTGAGAAACGGAGACGTCGAGCGGCCCCTGGCCAACCTGGGGTGGCGCACCGTGGGAACGTTGCACCCCGACGCAGCGGCGCTGGATGCCGCCGCCACGATTCTGGGAGTTGGCCGCGGATCCAGGCTCTACCGAGCCGTGCGTACGCCGGGCCTCGCGGCGAGCGCGCACGCCTCCCACTACACACCCACCGAGGTGGGTGTGTTCGAGATCGCGCTCGAGTCCGAGCCAGCGAACCTCGAAGCGGCGGTCGACCGCTCGATCGGGTTGGTGGCGGCACTCGCCTCCGAGGGTCCCGCGCCCGAGGAACTGGAGCGGGCCAGGGCGCTCACCGCGACCCAGTGGGCGCGCCGCCTGGAGGGGGCGGATGGACGGGCGGCGGTGTTCAGCGAGGCCGAGGCGCTGGGCGGCTTCGCGCTTGCCGACGAGCTGTACGAGCGGGCCCTGGCCGTGACGGCGGACGACGTGCGGCGAGTGGTTGCCGAATACCTGGATCCTTCCGTAGCGGCGGCGGAGCTCTACCTGCCCGAGGGCGTCTCCACCGGATTGGCCGATGAATGGCCCTTGCGGCCGGCCCCACTGGAAACGGAGGTGCCGGTTCTTCGGATCGCAGCGGACCGGACCGATGCCCCGGGCTCGTGCGCCGACCCGATCTCCGCGTACGCGGGCGGAGTGAGCCACAGGAGCTGTGATGGGGCGGATGTGCTCGTGGCCCCCAGGCCGGGGACCGGCCTGGTGACCCTGCTGCTCTACGTGCCGGGACTCACCGGGGCGGAGACGCCCGAGACGGCCGGCCTTTCCTGGCTGCTGGTTCGGTCCGCGCTGAGAGGTGCGGGAGGGCTCACGGGAGAGGAGCTGGCACAGGCCGCCGAATTGCTGGGCGGCGGACTCGGCCCCGGTGTCGGTACCGAGACCCTCGGTTGGGGGATCACGGTCCGGGCCGATGCGGCACGGCGCGCTGCCGAGCTGGTGCGCGGTGTGGCCCTCGAGGCTGAACTGCTCGACGAGCAGGTGGCCCTGGAGCGGGAGCTGCAGGCAAGCGACGCCCGCCGCGTGCGGGACGATATGTTCGGCTACCCGCTGCAGCGGGTCCTGAACCAGGCATTTCCCGACGACCCATACGGGCTGCCCAAGCTGGGAGAACCGGAGGTCGTGGCCGAGCTGACCGGCGGCCAGGTGCGCGATTGGGCGGGCGAGCTGGCCCTGCGCAGGGCGGTGGTCGTCGCGGTAGGCGACCTCGAGCGGGACGCGCTGCTCGATGCGTGCGAGCCCCTTGCGAGTTGGCCCGGCCGAATGGCGTGGGGAGATGGCGAACCGGCGCAGGACTGGACGCCGGGGCACGGCGCGGAGGAGCGAGACAAGCGGCAGACCGCGCTGGCGACGGCGTCCCCAGCGCCCCCGTTTCCGTCGCCGGACCGGTATCCGCTGTCGGTGCTGCGGGCGCTGCTGAGCCGG
>JAUVTI010000150.1 GCA_030601605.1 Gemmatimonadales bacterium | reverse complement strand
CCACCGGGACGCTGTGCACTCCGGACACGCCCCGGGTGTTCTGGGCCGTCACCGCCACGATCACGCTGGTGCCGAAGACGCCGAACTGGTGGAACGTTTTGAGGTCGGCCTGGATCCCGGCGCCGCCGCCGGAGTCCGATCCCGCTACGGTCAGGGCTATCTTCACCCTGGGCCTCCGTGGCCGTACGTTTCCCGTTTCCCGTTTCCCGTTTCCCGGCGGTCGTCAAAGGTAATCATGGCAAGTAATCTGGTCTCAGAGGTCCGCAATCTACAACGGCGCCGGTCGCGGAGGCGGCGGGGGCTGGCGGTGGCGGAGGGGGTGCGTCTGGTGGAGGAGGCGCTGGCGGCGGGAGTTCCGCTCAAGGGCGCGCTCGCCTCGCCGACGCTGCAGCAGAGCCCTCGGGGCAGCGCGTTGCTCGAGAGCCTGGCGAGCCATGCGGTGGCTGTGGAGCAGATACCCGAGCGCGAGTGCGCACGCCTGGCCGACACGGACAGCCCGCAAGGCATTCTGGCGTTGATCGACCCGCCACGCTGGACACTCGCTGATATCAGACCGGCGTCCGGCGCGCCGGTGCTCGTGCTGGACGGAGTGCAGGACCCCGGCAACGTGGGCACGCTGCTCAGGACGGCTTTCGCGCTGGGCTCGCCGGGCGCGATCCTGCTCAAGGGCACTGCCGATCCCGCCCACCCCAAGGTGATGCGCGCCGGCATGGGAGCCACCTATCGGCTGCCCACCGCCGCGGCACAGGATGGCGAGCTATCGGGCTGGGTAGCGAAGCATGAAGTGACTGTCTGGACCGCGGCCGCCGAGGGCGCTGCGCTGGGCCGCCTGACGCCGCCCGAGCGGCTGGCCCTGGTGGTGGGCAACGAGGGCATCGGCGCGCGCCCGTTCGTGCGGTCGCTGGCGGGCCAGCAGGTGGCGATCCCGCTCGCCCGCGGGGCTGAGTCGCTGAATGTGGCCGTGGCCGCAGGCATCGTACTCTACGAGGTGCAGCGTGGAAGCTGACACGATGGCGGTGACGCTGGCCGGTGTGCTGGGGGCGATGATCGGGAGCTTCCTCAACGTCTGCATCCTCAGGCTTCCCAACGACGAGTCGATCCTGCACCCGCCCTCCCACTGCCCGCGGTGCGACAGCCGCATCGCATGGTACGACAACGTCCCCATACTCTCCTGGCTCGTGCTCAGGGGGCGCTGCCGCCGCTGCGGCAAGGGGATCTCGATCCAGTACCTGCTCATCGAGGCGGCCACGGCGCTGCTGTGGGCGGCCGCGGTGTGGTATTGGGGACTGGGCCTGGACGGGCTCGCCGCCGCCCTGTTCGGCACCATCCTGCTGGGAATCGCGGTCACCGATGCCAAGCACTACCTGATCCCCGACGAGTACACATGGGGCGGGTTGGCCATCGGCCTGCTGCTCTCCCTGCGGGGCGGAGTGGACGGACTGCTCTGGGCCCTCGCCGGAGCCGGCCTCGGCTTCGGCCTCCTCTACTTCGTGGCCTGGGCCGGGGAGAAAGCGTTCGGCAAGGAGGCGATGGGCGGCGGGGACATCAAGATGATGGCCATGGTCGGCGCCTTCGTGGGCTGGCAGGGCGTGCTGCTCACAATCTTCCTCGGGGCCTTCATCGGGACCATCGTGTGGGTGCCTATATCCTTGTGGCATAAGCGCTTAGTGCCGTTCGGCGTGTTCCTCGCCGCGGCGGCGGGCATCACGTTCGTCTTCGGGGACCAGATAATCGCGTGGTACCTCAACTTCGTCACCGCTTCGTAGCCACCCTCCTGTCAACCATCCGGGGGCACGGGCCATCCAACTGGGTGCATGAAGACTGCGGCCCTCCGGGGTGGAACCCTGGCTAGCGAACGAAGTGGGGGGAGAGCCGCCCCGGACGCAGCGGATGTGCAGCTGGCGGCCGCCGGGGACCAGTTGGCTTTCGAGCGGCTGTACCACGCCCACGTGGCGCGGGTGCACAGCCTGGCCCGCCGGATGCTCGGCGACGACGACGCCGACGAGGCTACCCAGGACGTGTTCGTGCGGGCCTGGGAGAAGCTGGGGACGTTCCGCGGCGAGGCCGCATTCGGCACCTGGCTGCACCGGCTGGCGATCAATGTGATCCTGGGACGGCGTCAGAGCCGGGCGCGGCAGTGGGGGCGAATGGTGGAGGGCGACCAACTGGTGGAGTCACTGCCGAGCCGTCGCAGCCACCTGGAGCTGCACATGGATTTTGAGACGGCGATCGGCCGTCTGCCCAAGGGAGCGAGAGAAGTGTTCGTGTTGTACGACGTCGAGGGGTTCAAGCACCACGAGATCGCCGAGATGCTGGGTGTCACGACGGGCACGACCAAGGCGCAGCTGCACCGGGCCAGAACGGCCCTGCGCCGGCACGTGGACCGCTGAGGAGCAAGAGCATGAGCGACACATGGACTGGCCGGCTCTCAGAGTACCTGGACGAGGAGTTGAGCGTCCCGGAGCAGCGGGCCCTGGAGGCGCACCTGGAAGAGTGCGCAGGGTGCCGGAAGGCCTTGGAGGAGTTGCGCCTGGTGACGAATCGGGCGGCGGCGCTCCAGGACCGGCCGCCGGCGGAGAACCTGTGGTCCGGCATCGCGCAGCGCTTGGGCGCGGCGCAGCCGGAGCGCCGGCGCGGAGCGAGGCACCGGGTCTCGTTCAGCCTTCCGCAGCTGGCTGCTGCCGGACTGGCCCTGATCCTGATCGGCGTCGGGGGCGCGTGGGTCGCGCTCTCACCCGGAATGCGGGGCGCGGCCGCGGTGGCCGAACAGGGCGCGCTGCCGGACGACGGCTTGCTGGCCGTCGCAGTGGCCAGGCAGGGCTACGACGCTGCCGTGGCGCAGTTGCAGGAGATCATCGAGGAGCGGCGGGCCGAGCTGGATTCGGTCACGGTGCGAGTGATCGAGGAGAACCTGGCCGCCATCGACCGGGCCATCGACGAAGCGCGTGACGCGCTGGCGGCGGATCCGGCCAACGGCTACCTGAGCCAACACCTGGCCGCCACGATGCGGCGCAAGGTGGACCTCCTGCGGCGCGCGGCGACGACCGCCAGCGCGACCAGCTAGCCACCAGCGCCGTCCGAAGCGGAGATCGCTCGTCATGTTGATCACACTGATGGCCGCGGCCGTGATCGCCGCCCCGCTGGCACAACAGACGGACACCGTGGTGCCGGTGAACCCAGAGGCCCGGCTCGAGATCTCGGCCATGGGCGGGGAAGTGATCGTCCGCACATGGGACCGCAGCGAGATGCGTGTGGTGGCCGACCACTCGTCGCGGGAGCGAATCGAGATCAGCACCGGGTCCAGCTACGTGAAGATCCGCTCCCGGCGCGAGCGCGGCGTCTCAACCGCGATCGACTACGAGATCACGATCCCCGCCACGATGGATGTCGAGATCGGGGGCACGTTCCTCGACATCGACATCGAGGGCGTGCGCGGCGAGGTGACGGCGCACACCGTCCAGGGCGAGCTCAGGCTCGTGGGTGGAAGCCGCTTCGTCTCGCTCCACACGACACAGGGCGACGTGGAGTGCGAAGGCGTGCGGGGACGGCTCGACATCGGATCGGTGAACGGATCGCTCCACATACGGGACGTGGAGGGTGAGATCGTGGGCGAGACCGTGAACGGGGACCTCATCATGCGCGGCGTACAGTCGGGGGCGGTAGAGGTGAGCACCATGAACGGCGAGATCGTCTACGAGGGGACGATCGAGAGCGACGGCCGCTACGCCTTCGCGAACCACAACGGCGACATTACGATCATGATCCCGGCTGGTGCCAATGCGAACGTTTCGGTTTCCACGTTCTCCGGAGGCTTCGAGTCGGACTTCCCCGTGACGCTCACAGAGACGCGCAGCGGGGGCAGGCGCTTCAGCTTCACGCTGGGCAGCGGCGGTGCCCGCATGGAGCTCGAGTCGTTCGGCGGCACCATCCAGCTGCGCCGCCCGTAGGGTGAACAGGGACTTTCGCACATCAAGGAGCGAGGAGAGAGCTGTCATGCGAGCTATGGTGATTCTGGCGGTGGCCGGCCTGATCGCGGCGCCGGCCCTGCAGGCACAGGACTTCGAGTGGTCGGGCCGCCTCGACGCGGGCCAGACGATCGAGATCAAGGGCGTCAACGGCGACGTACACGCCATGCGCGCCAGCGGCAACGAGATCGAGGTGAAGGCGAGGAAGCATGAGGGACGCCGTGGCGAAGCGGACGAAGTTACGTTCGAGGTCGTCGAGCACGATGGTGGCATCACGATCTGCGCCATGTATCCCGACGATCCGGATGAGCGCCCCAACCGGTGCGAGCCCGGACACGGCGGCCACATGAACACCAACGACAACGACACCGAGGTGGACTTCGAGGTGCGGGTGCCGGCCCGGGTGAACTTCGTCGGCAAGACCGTGAACGGTGACGTTGAGACCGACCGCCTGGGCGGCAACGCCTACGCGTACACAGTGAACGGCGGGATCACGGTTACGGCCGACGGCATCGTGGAAGCGAGCACGGTGAACGGCTCGATCCATGCGTCCATGGGACGCGCGGACTGGGGTGGAGACCTGGAGTTCCACACGGTGAACGGGAGCATCACGGTGGAGATGCCTGCCGGAGTGGGCGCCGAGGTGAGAGCCTCTACGGTGAACGGCGGTCTGGAGTCGGACTTCCCGCTCACCATCCAGGGGCGTTGGGGGCCGCGGCGGCTCACCGGAACCATCGGTGACGGCGGCCACAGGCTCGATCTCGAGACAGTTAACGGATCCATCCGCCTCAAGCGGGTCGGCTAGGCGGGTCGACCGGAGGACGTGACGAGGCAGCGGGCCGCTGGGACACCCCAGCGGCCCTTTCCTCCTGCGTTGAAGCATGGTGGTTGCGGCCGCGGAGTCGGCCGACCCCGGCCGCGGCCAGGGAGATCGAGGCTTCGATTGGCCAGGTCGATACCCCGGTACGCCGGTACGAAGCTTCGGTGAGTCGTGCCGAAGCTCCGGCAAGCCGTGCCGAAGCTCCGGTAAGCGATGCCGAAGCTTCGGAATGGTCTGTCGAAATGCCCTGCCGAACGCGCGTAACCGCGGTCGCGGCAGGCGATTGCGCCGAGCGGGCTCAAGGAATGC
>JAUVTI010000110.1 GCA_030601605.1 Gemmatimonadales bacterium | reverse complement strand
CGGCTCCACCTGGGTGACTCGGCCGAAGTCACGATCGACGCCTTCCCCGACACGACGTTCACCGGCCGCGTCACGATGATCTCGCAGAGCGCGGTGCGCGGCCTGGCGCAGACCGCAGGTGGCACGAACCAGGCGGTGGACTACGACGTCGAGGTGACGCTCGACGACCCGCCCGAGGGAGTGCGGCCCGACCTGTCGGCAACGGCCAAGGTCATCACCGCCACGCGCGACTCGGCGCTCAGCATCCCGATCATCGCGCTCACGGTGCGCGAGCACGAGCGGATCTCGACCGAGACCGCGCCGCAGGACACCACCGCAGGCCCGGAAGAGATGGAGGGTGTGTTCGTCGTGCGTGACGGCAAGGCCGAGTTCCGCCCCGTCACGGTGGGCATCGCCGGCGAGGAGTACTTCGAAGTGATCGAGGGTCTCGAAGAGGGCGAGGAGATCGTCGCCGGCCCCTACCAGACCATTCGCGACCTGCGGGACGGCGCCGCGGTGCGGCCCACAGGCGAAAGCAGCTCCGAGGAGAGCAACTCATGAGCGATCTGATCAGAGTCTCGGGGCTCACCCGAGAGTACGAGATGGGCGCGGAGACGGTGTACGCGCTGCGCGGAGTCGACCTCACGATCCGTCGCAACGAGTACCTGGCGGTCATGGGCCCGTCTGGCTCCGGCAAGTCCACGCTCATGAACCTGATCGGGTGCCTGGACTCCCCGACCGCGGGAGAGTACTGGCTCAACGGCGTTGAGGTCTCGGACATGTCCGATGACGAGCTCGCCCGGGTGCGCAACCGCGAGATCGGTTTCGTGTTCCAGACCTTCAACCTGCTACCGCGCGCATCGTCGCTGCACAACGTGGAGCTCCCGCTGATCTACGCCGGTGTGCCCGCCAAGGAGCGGCGGGTGCGAGCCGCCGAGGCCCTGCAGCGAGTTGGGCTGGGCGACCGCATGAAGCACAAGCCCAATGAGCTGTCCGGCGGGCAACGCCAGCGAGTCGCGATAGCCCGGGCGCTGGTCAACGATCCCAGCATCCTGCTGGCCGACGAGCCCACCGGGAACCTCGACTCGTCGACCAGCGCCGAGATCATGAACGTGTTCGACGAGCTGCAGGCCCTGGGGCAGACCATCGTGATGGTGACCCACGAGGCGGACATCTCCGCACGAGCCGGCCGCAAGGTGACGCTGCTCGACGGCCTGGTTCACAGCGACACCACGCGGGCGGAAGCCGCCTAGCCAATGCCGTTTGGCGAGGCGATCCGCATGGCGCTGCGCGTCATCTGGACTCAGAAGATGAAGAGCGCCTTCTCGGTGGTAGGCGTGTTCATAGGCGTGACCTTCCTGATTGCGGTCGTGTCCATCGTCGAGGGCATGAACAGCTACATGACCGACCGCTTCGCCAATACGCTGCTGGGAGTGAACACCTTCCAGCTCAGGCGGTACCCGGACTTTCAAGTCGGTAACATCTCGCGCGAGACCTGGCGCGAGTGGCGCCGCCGCCCGCGCATCACCTACGACGACGCCCGGGCGGTGGCCGCGGCCATCACGGTGCCGCACACATCGGGGTGGGAGTCCTGGAACCGGGGCCTCATCGAGTACGGCGGCAAGGTGGCCCGCGACATCAACCTCATCGGTATCACCGAGGGCTACTTCGACATCAAGAACTGGACCATCGAGCAGGGACGGCCCTTCAGCGCGCAGGAGGCCCGCACGGGGCAGCCGGTCGTCGTAATCGGGCACGAGCTCGCCGAGCGGCTCTTCGAGGATCTGGATCCCATTGGGCGGGAGATCAGGATTCGCCGCATACCGTACCGCGTGGTCGGCGTCGTGGAGCCCCAGGGAAAACTCTTCACGATCTCGCTCGACAAGTTCGTGGTGGCTCCGGCCCTCTCACCAATAAAGCGCTACGTGAATCCGCCACGCGTGGTGGACGCGCTCCTGGTGAAGATGAACACCGTGGAGGACCTCCAGACGGCGATGGCCGAAGCCGAGGCCGTCATGCGCAGCCGGCGGGGGCTGCGGCCGGCGCAGGAGAACAACTTCTCCGTCGAGACCTCCGAGGCGCTGCTCGACTTCTGGGGTAGCATCAACCGGGTGCTCATGGTGGCGCTCCCCGGCCTCGTCAGCATATCGCTGGTGGTGGGCGGGATCGTGATCATGAACATCATGCTGATGGCCGTTGCCGAGCGCACGCGGGAGATCGGAATCCGCAAGTCACTCGGCGCCCGGCGGCGCGACATCCTGCGGCAGTTCCTCGTGGAGTCGGCTACGCTGGCTGTCGTGGGCGCCGGGATCGGCGTCGCCACCGGGATCCTGCTGGCCGGCGTGGTGCAGGCCACCACGTTCCTTCCCGCACGCGTCGCACCGTGGTCGGTGGTGGTCGGCGTGCTAATGGGAGCGGGCGTGGGAATCACCGCCGGTCTCTACCCGGCGAGCCGCGCCGCGCGGCTGGATCCCGTAGACGCCATCCGGCAGGAGTGAGCCATGACCCAGCTGTTTGAGGGAGTCGGCATCGCGCTCCAGTCGCTCCGGGCCAGCAAGGTCAGGGCGGCTCTCACGATACTCGGCGTCGCCATCGGCGTGATGGTCGTGGTGGTCATCGGCTCGATGGTCTCGGGCATCAATCGGGGCGTGGAAGACATCTTCAACCAGCTGGGCCCCCGGACCTTCTTCGTGTTCCGCTACTTCAATCCCGGCATCAACGTGTCCGACGGCTCCGACGAGATGAGCCCCTGGCGCCGTATGCCGCCGCTCACGCTAGGCGAGGCGGAGCGGATACGGCAACTCGAGTCCGTGTCGTACGTGGTCGTGGATGAGGACTCGCGCGGCAACGTCGAGGCGGGCAACAAGGAGCTGCCCGAGGTCGCGATTCGCGGCCGCGGCACCCAGTGGACGCTGATCTCGGGCGGCGACATCGCGCCAGGGCGCTCGTTCACCAACCTGGAGGCCGCGGCTAGCGCGCGCGTGGTCGTGGTGAACGAGAAGCTCGCCGCGGAATTGTTCGGGCTGCTCGATCCCATCGGCAAGCGGATCAAGATTGCAGGCACCCCGTACGAGGTGATCGGCGTCCACGTCCCGCCACCAGATATCTTCGGCGAGGGGAACCGGCCGGAAGTGGTGATCCCGCACCGGACCTTCACGAAGTACGTGGACTACTGGCGCGGCTGGATGAACTTCCTCGTATCGCCCTCGGAAGAGGTCACGGTTCAGCAGGCCATCGACGACGTGACCGGGGCGCTGCGGTCGATGCGGGGTCTCAGGCCCGGCGAAGACAACAACTTCTTCCTGGTTACCCAGGACCGGCTGCTGGACAGCTGGAACCAGGTGACGGGCATGTTCTTCCTCGTCATGATCGCGCTGTCCAGCGTGGGACTCCTGGTGGGCGGCGTGGGCGTCGTCGCGATCATGATGATCTCGGTCACCGAGCGGACACGTGAGATCGGCATCCGCAAGGCGATGGGCGCCAAGCGCCGCGAGATCCTGTGGCAGTTCCTGGTGGAGGCGGCCACGCTCACCCTGGTCGGCGGGCTCGTGGGGATGCTGCTGGGAGGTCTGATCACGCAGATCGTCAAGTTCGCGACTCCGCTGCCGGCCGAGATCCCGATGTTCTCCATCGTGGCGGCGATCGCGATGTCGATCCTGACCGGCATCCTGTTCGGGCTCTATCCCGCGGCGCGCGCGGCGCGGCTGGATCCAGTGGAGGCGCTCAGGTACGAGTAGGGTCAGGTGCAAGAGCGAGCAGCTGGAGCCCGCCGGAGCGAACGTCAGAAGCAGTAGGTGGTGCTTGGGGGGACGTGGAGATCTCTGAAAGAGGCTCGGAGGAGACTAAACCAAAGGACTCTTGAGCTTCTGCAGTTCGCGGAGGTGCGACTCCAGCGCGAGCGACGCACCTGACCCTGCTCTCCGCGGAACTCCCTATCGAATTGATCTGTAACACAAGCGGCTGGGCGGCGCTTTGCCCGCTATTTAGCTTTCGACCATGCCGATCCTGGAGGGCTTCCGCCTCGCCATGCGCGAGATCGGAGCGCACAAGCTGCGCTCGTTCTTCACGCTGCTCGGCATCATCGTATCGGTGGGTTTCCTGGTGGCGGTCGTGGCCATCATCCAGGGAATGAACGCCTACGTGAGCGAGAACCTGGCCGGCGCGATCGTGGGGCGGAACGCATTCCAGATCAGGCGCATCCCCATATCCATTGGGCTGTTCGACGACGAGGAGTGGCGCGAACTCCAGCGCCGGCCTGTAATCCACCCGGAGGAAGCCGAGTATGTGAGGCGCGCAGTGCCCGAGGCGCAGGCCATCTCACTCCAGTCGGGGTGGCCGACCCCAATGGCCGACGTCACGTGGCGCAACCGCACGGTGGGCGACGTGCTGGTCTTCGGCGTGACCGCGCCGTTCCAGGTCGTGCAGGACTACGAGATGGAGGCCGGCGAGGCCCTGACCGACCTCGACGTGCATGAGCGCCGACGGGTAGCCATTCTGGGTTACGACGTGGGCGACAGGATGTTCGACATCATGGACGCCGCGATCGGCCAGAAGATCCGCGTTCACGGCACCCAGTTCACGGTCAAGGGGATCGTGAAGAAGAAGGGGAGCGTACTGGGCCAGTCGTGGGACGGGTTCGTGATGCTGCCGCTGACCGTGTTCGAGGCCATATACGGCCGGCGCCAGACCACCGTGATCTCCGTCAAGATGCACGAGGCGAGAGACGTGGCCGGCGCGATGCTCAGAGCCGAAGGGGCGATGCGCGTCGCGAGGCGGCTGAGGCCCGGTCAGGACAACAACTTCACCGTGGACACGGCCGAGGGCCTGATCACGTTCTGGCGCAACCTCACCCGCATCATCTTCACCGTCGTACCCGCCGTCGTGGCCATCGGCATCATCGTGGGCGGCATCGTCATCATGAACATCATGCTGATGAGCGTGTCGGAGCGGACGTACGAGATCGGGATCCGCAAGTCGGTGGGGGCCAGGCGGCGCGACGTGCGGCGCCAGTTCATGGCCGAGGCCGTGACTCTGGCGACCTGCGGCGGTCTCATGGGGGTGCTGGCGGGATGGGGGCTCGCTCAGCTCGTGGGCATCGTCTCGCCGCTCCCGGCCAGGGTGACGCTGTGGTCCGTCTCACTGGCGCTCGTGCTGGGAGTCGGGGTGGGTCTCATCTTCGGTGTGTACCCGGCGGCCAGGGCGGCGCGGCTCGACCCAATCACGGCCATGCGACATGAGTAGCCCGTGCTGAGGCTCTCCAGCTTCGCCGAGGGCGCTGCGATCGCCGTGAGCGCCATCCGGTCGCAGAAGCTGCGCTCGGCGCTCACGATCCTGGGCATCGTCATCGGGGTCGCCACCGTGATGTCGATGGCCTCCATCGTGCAGGGGATCCGCGACCAGATCTTCAACACGCTGGAGGTGGTGGGTCCCACCACCTTCAGGATCCTGCGCTTCCTCTCATCCACACCGCTCAACCCGGACGCCCTGCCCCGCGAGGTGAGGATCAGGCCGGTTCTCACGGAAAAGGAGGCGGACGCCATCGAGCGCATGCCCGAGATCCACTACTCGGCCATCTGGATGGGTGTGTTCGAGAGCCTCGAGTTCGAAGGCGTCCACACGCAGCTCACAGTGATCTACGGCGCCGACGACCGCTTCATGGAGATCCTGGGCGGCGCGATCACATCCGGCCGCACGTTCGTGCCAACCGAGGTCCGCGGCGCGGCATCCGTCGTCATCCTCGAAGAGGAGGCCGCAGAGCGCGTCTTCGGAGTCGTGAACCCGATCGGCCGCACGATGCGCATCGGGGGCACCCCGTTCCGCGTCATCGGCCTGTACCGATTACCGGAGAACATCTTCCAGGCGCCCGGCCAGGAGATCGCGGCCATCGTACCGTATGCTTCTGCATTGCAGTCGTTCCGCTACGACGAGACGCAGTCACTCGTCGTCCTGGTCAAGCCGCGCGACGGCGTGACCGTGGACGAGGCGATGGACGCCGCTACGAGACAGTTGAGGCGAATGCGGGGTATCAGGCCGGGTGAGCCCAACTCGTTCGACATGCTCACCTCGGATGAGGTGCTGGAGATCTTCAATCAGCTGACCGGCGTATTCTTCCTCGTGATGATCGTGCTGTCGAGCGTCGCACTGATGGTGGGCGGAATCGGCGTGATGGCAATCATGATGGTGTCGGTCACCAGCCGCACGCGGGAGATCGGGGTGCGCAAGGCGCTCGGCGCCACCCGCAAGGAGATCCTGTGGCAGTTCCTGATCGAGGCGGCCACGCTAACGGGTATAGGCGGCGCGGCGGGGATCGCCGTCGGCCTGGTGTCCGGCGAGTTGCTGAAGGGACTCATGGGACTCAGCTCCGGCGTGCCGGTGTGGAGCGCCGTGCTGGCGACGGCCGTGTCCGTCTCGATCGGATTGATATTCGGAATGATCCCGGCCAACCGGGCGGCGCGGCTGGATCCGGTGGAGGCGCTGAGGTACGAGTAGGAAACGGCAGCGCCCCTTGGATGGCCATCGAGCCCGGACAAGCATGCTCCGCCCCCGCTGCACTCCCCGCACAGCGGAAGTCGCTTTGTTCCCCTGACCGAACCCGTTCCACTCCTCGCCATCGGGGCCCCCCCCGACGCCGTCGAGCCCACCAGGCA
>JAUVTI010000168.1 GCA_030601605.1 Gemmatimonadales bacterium | reverse complement strand
CGAAGGGTGAGGACGGATTCAGGCACTACCTGTTGCCGCTCGCCGCCCTCAAGCTGAAGCAGGGCTTCGGCAGGCTGATTCGCACGCGCACCGATGTGGGGGTGGTGATGTTGATGGACCACCGCATAGTGAGGCGGAACTACGGCGAGGTGTTGTTGCGCTCGCTTCCGCCGGCCGAGCGTGTGGTGGGCTCGTGGAGCGAGGTGTGCGGGGCGGCCGAGGAGTTCTACGCGCGTCACGGGATCGGAGCACCGGCATGATCCGTCCGAGCGCCAGACTCGAGAGTCTTCCGAAGTACGCCATTCACGAACTGGCCGTGATCAAGCGCCGCATGCTCTCCGAGGGCGTCGACGTGATCGATCTCAGTGCGGGGGACGCCGACTTCCCACCGCCCGCGGTCGCGGTCGAGGCGCTGCGCGAGGCCGTGGGTGACCCCGCGATGAGCCGCTACCCGTTCCAGGTGGGGCTCGCGGAATTCCGGAGGGCCGCAGCCGGCTACATCGAGCGGCGCTTCGGCGTGACGTTCGATCCTGCGAGTGAGCTGCTGCCGCTCCTCGGCAGCAAAGAGGGGCTCCTCCACCTGGCGCTCGCCGTGCTGAATCCGGGCGATGTGTGCGTGGTGCCCGATCCGGGCTACCCCGCCTACATCGGCGGAGCGCTGCTGGCCGATGCAGAGGCGGAGCTGGTGCCGCTGAGAGCGGAGCAGGACTTCCTGGTCGAGCTCGAGGAGCTCCCACCCGAAAAGCTGGCCAGGACAGGGCTCGTCTACCTCAACTATCCCAACAACCCGACCACGGCCGTCGCGCCGCTCGAGTACCTCGAGCGCACGGTGGATGTGTGCCGCCGGTACGACATACTGCTCGCCTACGATAACCCGTACTGCGAGATCACGTTCGAAGACTATCGCGCGCCGAGCATCTTCGAGGTGGAGGGAGCGCGCGACGTGGCGGTCGAGTTCCATTCCGTCTCCAAGAGCTTCTCGATGACCGGCTGGCGGCTCGGATGGGCCATCGGCAATCCCGACCTCATCGCGCTGCTCAGCCGGATCAAGACGTACGTCGATACCGGAGTGTTCATGGCGGTGCAGAAAGCGGGAGCCGCGGTGCTCGACGAGGCGGAGACGCTGGTGGCGCCGCTGCGGGAGCGATTCCGGGAGCGGCGCGACGCCGCCGTCCGGGCGCTCGCCGACATCGGGCTCCCGGTGGAGCCGCCCAGGGGCACGATGTACCTGTGGGTGCCGCTGCCGAGCGGGGTCGGATCCGCCGCGTTCGCAAAGGAAGTGCTCGAGAACCAGGGTGTGGTGCTGATGCCGGGGACCGCGTTCGGACAGGGCGGGGAGGGCTACTTCAGGATCGCCTTGACGGTGGACAGCGAGCGGCTGACCGAGGCGGTGCAGCGCGTCGGGCGAGCCCTGGAGCGCCTCGGGGCGCCGCGTGCGTAACGACCCCTACCTGCAGCAACGCTGGCGCGGCTTTCGCCTGCCGCCGACCGCCGCGCCGGGAAACCCACTCTGGAGTGTGGGCAGCGCGCTGTTCCATCTGTTGCTGGTCGCGGTGCTCGTCAGCGTCACGCTTCCGGGAGCCCTGTCGGACGTGGAGGAGCGCACCACGGTCATAACGCTCCTGCCCGTGGGCACGCTCGGCCCGCGAGAACACGCCCTGCCCGCGCTGGGTGGTGGGTTCGGCGGCGGCGGCGGAGTGCCGGTAGCCGGCTCCGGCCCCGCCGAGCGGCCTGCTCCGGGACGCGACGTGGACAGCGTGATTCCGCCACCGGAGGACGACATCGCCGTCGTCATCGGTGTGGACGCCGGCAGCGGCGACAGCATCGCCGTCTCCGGTCCCTTGGGGCCGCGACGCCTGCTGCGGCCCGACTACGCCGACGGCAGGCTGTGGGTGCGCGTGCACGAGGCGGGGCTCGGAGTGGTTGGTCCGTCGGAGACCGTCGAGGTGCACGTGGCGCGCATAGCCGCCGCGGTCAAAGAGCGCCTCCAGGCATTCATCGACACGATGCCGCGTGACAGCTTCGCCGCGCCGAGGCCCGCCGACTGGACCATCGAAGTGGGCGAGGACACGTGGGGGATGGACGGCTCGTGGATCTACCTGGGCGACTTCAAGATCCCCACGATTCTGCTGGCGCTGATTCCGATGCCGCAGGGTAACATCGGCGCCGCAATGGAGGAGGCGGAGCTGCTGAGGGTGCGTGCGGAGATCCTCGCGGCCACCAACCGCTCCGACAACTCGGAGGAGTTTCGCGACTACATCGAGCAGACCAGGCAGCGCAAGCAGGCAGAGCGCGACCTGGAGCGTGAAGAGCGGGAGCGCGCCGACAGGACGCGCGCCAGGCGCGACACGATCACTCCGTAACCCTCCCGCGGTCTCACGCATCTCATACGACAAGGCAGTCACTGGCAAGCGGCTTGCCGCAGGAGGGGACTGGAACGGGAGGAGCAGCATGCGCGTGTTGACGATGGGGTTCGTGGGGCTCGCGCTCGTCACGGCCGGCGGGCCGGTGGAGTGCATCGCCCAGGAGGACGCTGTCAGGACGGCGGCCATGCGGCCCGTGCGCTACGAGCTGGAGCTCCGGCTCGACTACGAGGCGGAGAAGTTGTACGGACAGGTGAAGCTTACCGTGGCGAACCGCTCCGCCACCGCGACCAACGAGCTCCCGCTCCTGCTCTACCGCACTCTGACCGTCGCGGGTCTGGAAGATGCACAGGGCCGCGCGGTCGAGTTCGAGCAGCGGCTCGCCGGACTCGACGACTGGCCGCAGCGCCAGGCCAACGTGATAACGGCCACCCTGAGCGAGCCTCTCGGCCCCGGCGATACCGCGACCCTGGCCATCTCTTATGAGGGCTACCTGCTCGGGTACGCAGAAACGGGCACCCGTTATCAGCAGGACCGCATCGATCCGGAGTTCACCATCATCCGGCGAGACCCATACGCATATCCGGTGGTGAGCTACCCGTCACTCCAGTCCATGCGGGCGGCCGGTCTGCCGCAGTTCGATTACAGGGCGACGATTACCGTGCCCGAGTCGCTCACTGTGGCGAACGTCGGCCGGCTCGTAGAGCACCGGACGGAGGCGGGGGCCGCGTCCTGGGTCTACGTGAACCACAGAACCGCATGGCGCATGGACTTCGCGATCGCGGAGTACGGAGTGCACGAGGCCGGGGGACACAAGGTGTTCTACTTCCCGCAGGACTCGGTGGGCGCGGGACGCGTGATGGATGGCCTCACTGGCACGCTGGCGCTCTATAGCGAGTGGTTCGGGCCTCAACGGGGAGACGTGCGCTTCACGGTGATCGAGATTCCGGATGGTTGGGGCTCGCAGACGGATGTCACGGGGATCAGCCAGACGGCCGCGGCGTTCAGGGATCCGGACCGTTCGAACGAACTGTACCACGAGATCTCGCACCTGTGGAACGTGGTGGATCCCGACCCTGCGCCGCCCCGCTGGAATGAAGGCCTGGCCGAGTTCCTCTCGGAGCTCACGGCCGAGGAGTTGGAGGGGGGAGAAGCCGTTGCGACTGCCGTCGAGGAACAGCTGCGCTGGATCCGCGAGCGCTTCGTCGCGACGCCGCGCTACGCCGGGATCCCGATGGCCGACTATGGAAGAGAGAACGTCACCGGGCTCTCATACCACGTCGGCATCGTGATGTTCGCCGTGCTGTACGACCTCGTGGGCGCGGAGACTTTCAACGAGATAGTCGGTGGGTTCTATCAGCGCTACGCCGACACGGGTGCGACGACCGACGAGTTCGTGGTTTACGCCAAATCCGTCAGCGGAATGAACCTCGGCCGGTTCTTCCATGACTGGATGTACACGACCGAGTGGTATCCCCACGTACGGGACGGGGCCACGCTCGATGACCTGGTCACGGAGTACCGCTGACGCGGAGCGGGTTCAGTTCCCGAACCTGAACCAGGCGATCAACGGATAGTGGTCCGAGTTGTACTTGCTGCCCAGCAGGCGATACGTCCCCTCGAGGATGCGGTCCGGCTCACTCCCATAGTCGTAGTTGTGTCGGAACAGCAGGTGGTCGGTCGGGAACGATCGGCTGGTGTGCTGTCCGTGTGACGGCGGGGAATTGGGGAAGTTCTCCCAAAGGTGGAGCAGCGCGGTCTCATGGTTGGAGCCCGTGTTGAAGTCGCCCGCCGTGATCGTGGAGATGAGGTACTCCGCTGTCTCCTCGTCGCTGCAGTATGGGTAGCAGGCCGCCAGGCTCTCGCGTGCGGCGCCCGCCCGCTCCAGCTCTGCCCGCCGCAGGGCATCAACGATGGAGAGCGACTGCCGCAGGCGGGAGCTGGCACCGGTCACGAGTGTCCGCCACGGGCCGGGGAACGTGTTGATGTGCGCGCTCACGAGGCGCAGGCTGTCGCCCTGCGGCCCGTGCACGGTAGCGCCGGCCGACACGCGGCGCTGCGCAACCATGGGCGCCTCGATCCCGATGAAGTCGGAGAGGGGGAGCGTGGAGAGGATGGCGTTTCCCTTGTCCTCCCGCAGGCCGTCGTACTCCGCTGTGCCGTTGCGCGTGGCGGGTATGTAGGAGAGCGCCAGCCCGCAGCGCCGAGCCACCTCTACGACTCCCAGCCGCGGTCCGGGGCGATCGAACTCGACTA
>JAUVTI010000189.1 GCA_030601605.1 Gemmatimonadales bacterium | reverse complement strand
GTTGTGGATGCCGAAGCTCGCCAGCTCCTGCTCGATGAACCCCTCGCTCTCCTCCACGACGAACACGGTGTCGAAGCGGGCACAAAACTCCGTGAGCCGCCCACGCGGAAGCGGGTAGATCATGCCGAGCCTGAACACCGTGGCCTGCGGCATCACCTCCCTCACGTACTGGTAGGGCATGCCGTGGGTGACCACGCCGATCTTGGGGTCGCCCTCCTCGATGACGTTGCCGTCGAACCCCTCCGCGAACTCACGCAGGCGGTTGAGCTTCTCCTCCAGCTCGGGCCGGCGGAAGCGGGCGTAGACGGGGATGGCGTACTGGCTGACCTTGCGCGAGAACGGCTGGCGCGGTGCCTCCGTGCGACCGCCCGGGTCCACCACACCGCGCGTGTGCGCCAGCCGGGTCGTCGTGCGCAGCATTACCGGCGTGCGGAACTGCTCGCTCAGATCGAAGGCGGTCCGGGTCAGCTCCCTCGCCTCGGCGGTGTCCGCCGGCTCCAGCAGCGGCACCTTGGCCACCTTGGCGAAGTAGCGGCTGTCCTGCTCGTTCTGCGAGGAGTACATGCCGGGATCGTCCGCCACCAACACGACGAAGCCGGCGTTGGTGCCGGCGTAGGGAAACACCATGAACGGGTCGGCGGCCACGTTGAGGCCCACGTGCTTCATGGTCACCATCGTGCGGAGTCCGCCGAGTGCGGCCCCCATGCCCTCCTCGAAGGCGACCTTTTCGTTGGTGGACCAGTGGGCGTCCACCTCGTCGTAGGCGGCCAGCCGCTCCAGCACCTCCGTGCTCGGGGTGCCGGGATAGCCTGCGGCGAACGAGACGCCGGCCTCCCACGCTCCGTGGGCGACGGCGTCGTTCCCGGACATCAGCCGTCTCGTCATCGAACCACCCAGCTAGCTCGTCCCCGCGACCGACCGGACCGTCTCGCGGATCTCCTCCTCCGTGAGCAGCTGTCCCGACTTCTTCGCCGCGGCGAGGACCGCCTCGACCACCTCCGGCGTGTCCGGCAGGCCGCGCGCGCGCAGGAAGAAGAGCACGTTGGAGCCGCCCGACATGTGCCCCACCTCGATCTCCTGCTCACGTCCGATCCAGCTGGCCGGCACTCCGGAGTAAACCCGGTCGGCCAGCCACGCCTGGCCCTTGCGCTTGGCCTTGATGACGGCGGCGGCGTGCACGCCGGTCGCCGTGCGGAACGCGTCCTTGCCGATGATCGGCGTGTTCACGGGGATGGGCACACCGACGGCCTGTGAAACCGTCTGCACGTACTCCGGCAGGCACGACAGGTCGTCGTCCCGCCATCCCAAGAGCCTGAGGTTCACTAGGAGCTGCTCCATCGGTGTGTTGCCGACCCGCTCGCCGATGCCCAGCGCCGTTCCGTGCACGCGCGTGGCGCCGGCCTCTACCGCCGCCAGCGTGTTGGCAACGTCGAGCCCCCGGTCGCGGTGACCGTGCCAGTCGATGCCGACTTCGCCCGCCACGCCCAGCTCATCCAACAGCTGCCCGACCCACGTGACCAGGTTGCGCACGCCCTGCGGCACCGCCGCCCCCACCGTGTCGCACAGGCACAGTCGCTTGGCGCCGGCCTCGACGCCCGCGCTCATCAGGATGCGAAGGTCGTCGGGCTTGGCGCGGATCGTGTCCTCGGTGACGTACATGACGTCGAGGCCCTCGCGAACGGCGAACTCCACCGCCTCCTTCGTGTGCCGCAGCACGTGCTGCAGGTCCCACTCTTCGGCGTACTGCCTGATGGGACTGCTGCCGATGAACACACAGGCCTCGATCGGCACGCCGGTCTTCTGCACGACGTCGGCGATCGGCTGAATGTCCACGATCATCGTGCGCGCGGCGCAGTTGGCCTTGATATTCAGGCGGCTGTCCGCGATCTCGCGGCAGAGGCGCTCGACCGCGTCGCGCTGCCTGGGCCCCGCTCCGGGAAGTCCCACGTCGGCGGTCTCGATGCCCAGGTCGTTCATGAGGTGGAGGATCTTCACCTTCACGTCCGTGGGCGGATCGGTCACGGACGGACTCTGCAGTCCGTCCCGCAGGGTCTCGTCGTCGAGCATCGCCAGGCGCTTCGGCTCCTGGGGCTCGCCGGCCGCGGCCCAGTCATAGATGAGGCGGTCTTCGGAAGGAGCGTTCGTCATGCCGGGCCTCAGGAGACCTGAGCGCGGCCGAACTGCCGGGCGCGCTCGAGCAGCTTGTTCGCCGCGGTCTCGTCACCCCTGGACTTGTAGATCTGCGCCAGGTGGTAGAGGCTGCTCACTTCCTCCACTACGTCGTCGGCGCTGCGCTGGAACTCCCTCGCCGCCGAGTCCGAGTCCCCCATCCGCTCGTAGATGACGCCGATGTGATAGCGGGCCATCAGGTACTCCGGCGTCAGCGCGGTGCACTTCTCGAAGTGCTCCAGCGCCTGGTCCAGCTCGCCCGCGTGAAACAGGGCGATGGCCAGCCGGTAATGCGCGGCGTTGTAGTTGGGGTCTATCTCGAGGCAGCGCCGGTAGGCGCGGATGGCTCGGGGCATGTTGCCGCGATGGTAGCAGGCGCCCCCGAGATCGTAGGAACACTCCACGAACTTCGGGGCCAGCTCGAGCGCGCGCTCGTAGTACGCGATGGCCTGGTCCAGCGTTCCCTGGTGGTAGTACACGTGCCCCAGCATGTGATTGGCCAGAACGTTGTCGGGCTCCGCCTCCACCAGGCGCTCCAGCTCGCGGCGGGCCTCCCGGTGGTTCCCCTCGGTCTCCTGGACCAGGGCGTGCAGCAAGCGGTGGTCTATGTAGGCATCGCGCATGAACAGGCCGCATTCGGCGCAGAACTTGTCAGTGTCGGCTGACTCGTGGCCACATCTGGTGCATCGCATCGTCATCGTCTCCTTGCCGGACTGCTGAGTCGGCTCCCGTATCCCTCCCACTAAGATGCGCTCTCGGCAGGATACCTTCAACGCGGCCCCCCGGATCCACTATCCTGCGGAGGCACTCGCGCCGCCGGCGCCGGCCCTCCAGTATTGGACCTTGGGCCCCGGGGGTCCCGGGGTCGAGACGGAACCCAGAGGGAGGTCGGATGGCCAGCTACAACATCGGGGTGCTCGCGGGGGACGGAATCGGGCCGGAGGTGACGCGAGAGGGACTCAAAGTGCTCGAGGCTACTGCCGCCATCGAGGGGTTCCGGTACGAGCTCGTCGACTATCCCTACAGCGGGGAGCACTACCTCAAGACCAAGGAGCTGGTCCCCGACTCGGTGATCGACGAGTGGCGCACGCTCGACGCCGTGCTGCTGGGTGCAATCGGGCATCCCGACGTGGAGACGGGCCTCGTCGAGCGGTCCGTGATCCTCGGGCTGCGCTTCGGCCTCGATCTGTACATCAATCTCCGGCCCATCAAGCTCTACGCCGAGCACCTGTGCCCGCTCAAGGGCAAGGGCCCCGCCGATATCGACTTCGTCGTCGTGCGCGAGAACACCGAGGGTATCTACTCCCAGATCGGCGGGCACCTCAAGAAGGGCACCCCAGACGAGGTCGCCATCGTGAACGGCGTGTACACCTGGAAGGGCTGCGAGCGGGCCTCGCGCTACGCCTTCGAGCTGGCCAGCAGGCGCGCCCGGGAGCGGGGCGCGGGACACAAGGCGCGCGTGATGCTGGTGGACAAGGCCAATGCGATCAGGCCGCAGGACATCTGGACCCGCGCCTTCGCCGAGGTGGCGCGCGACTTTCCCGATGTCGAGACCGATCACGCCTACGTGGACGCCTGCTGCATGTGGATGATCAAGAACCCCGAGTGGTTCGACGTGGCCGTGACCACCAACCTGTTCGGCGACATCATCACCGACCTCGGGGCGATGCTGCAGGGCGGGATGGGTATCGCGGCGTCCGGCAACATCCACCCCGGCAAGACCTCCATGTTCGAGCCGATCCACGGCTCGGCTCCCAAGTATGCCGGCAAGAACGTGGCGTGCCCCTTGGGGGCGATCAGCTCCGTCTCGATGATGCTGGACTTCCTGGGAGA